>DVIZ01000090.1 GCA_018710905.1 Candidatus Scybalomonas excrementigallinarum
AATTATTTTCCATACTATAAGTATAGCATATAATATGTACAAAATAAAGACAAACATACACAAAAAAATTAAAATAAATAGTGCTTTCATCCCACCCCTAAAGGAATGGGCTTTTCGCACTTAAATTGTAAAGGCTCCGACAATTCCTAATTCATCTTTTTTCGCCTGAATATCTTCCACTACTTTTTTTAATGTATCAAAATTATTAATTTCTTCTGCAGATTTTACAACTGCACCATCCATATCCATATATTTTTTAAGAAGTGATTTGTTGTAAATAATGCCATAAGTTTCAATAACATAAGCAACTCCTTTTACTTCTCCAGACTCTGATTTTAAGGCAAAATCATCACTCTTTAACTGTTGATACCCCTGTTTCGTCTTCATATTGTTTTGCTAACTCTTCCCATTGTTCCGCCTGTTCTGGCTTAAAGTTTAAATAGTATACAGAACCTTTTGCTTCCTTATTTTCCCCGCCTTCGGTATTTGAGTTTCCTCCACAACCTGCAAGCATTCCCATTACCATAAGAGCTGCTAATCCTGATGCAACAAATTTTTTCATCCTTCTCATGTTTCTCCTTCTTTCTTTGTTTAATGATGGAATCGTTTCCTAACAATATAAGCAAATTATATTGTTAACTACTGAAAAAAATACACTCCTCCCTTTTCGGTAACGTTATCGGAAACGATATCGGTAACGTTTCCAAAAACTTGTTTTTATCATACACGACTTTTTTATATTTTTCAATACATTTTGTATTTTTTGTGAATTTTATACATGATTTCACCTATTATTTATACACTTTAAACAATGTCTGAATTATTGGATGATTGTTATACAAATATTTCACTCGACTTATGCCTTCTAAAAAAAAGAAAGAGTCCATTCATTTCTATGAAAATTCGACTCTTTCTTTTTTATTACGATTTCTTTTAAGCATAGCAAGAATCATTATTATTTTCTAATCCAAGCAATACCTTTTTTAATTGCTCAAAATCCATTTGATCGGGATGAGAAAGGGCTTCATCAAAATTTTTTATGAGCATTTCATATCGTTTATTATTGGAATCTTCTTTTTGTAACTGTACATACCGTTCCCGAACTGCCATTGGCATCTTTCCTTGACACATATAGCTTCCAATGATTTCATTTCCTTCTGGAATTTCTTTTTTTACTCGTTCTAAAATCTGATGAAAATATTCTTGACTTTGACCAAATCCTGCCGTTCCAAATAAGAAAATCTGTTTTCCTTTTAAGCCATGCAAGAAATTTTGCATCGGTTCATCACAAGTGCCTTTATCCGTCCAAAAACCAATGAATAAGACATCTGCCTTTTTTGCCTCTTCTGATATTTCTCCACAATATAAAACTTCTTTTTCTTTTAATGTGTCCAAAATAATATCCGCTAGTTTTTTTGTGTTTCCTGTTCTACTACTTACAACGATTGCATAACTCATCTTCTCTTCCTCCTATTTTTATCATGTTGTTGTCAATGTTTTACTTTCTTTTTCCATCATAAATGCAATGTACCCCCAAATGAGCTTTCATGCCTCCAAGGCATTTTTGATTACATCGAATACAATGTTTTATTTCTTCCTCTTCTCCATTTGCTACTTTATTTCCCCATTCTGGATCTGCAATTAATTGCCTACACATTCCAACCAAATCCATTCTACCATTTTGTAATTGTTCTTCAATGAACTGTGGATTCGATAAGGCACCTACTCCACAAACTGGTAACTTTGTATATTTTTTTACCTCATCACAAAATGGTAAAAAACAGCCTTCTTCTTTAAAATATGGATGATTTTTTGGTGGAATCGTATCATTTAAGTCGGAGTGATTTGCAAGTGTTACATGAAAACTTGTCACTCCTGCTTGTTCTAATAATGGAACGGCCGTCTTAATTTCTTCCATCGTAATTCCTGCATTTCCATAATGAGGCTCTTCCATTCGAACAGCCAATTTAAAATCAATCGCACCATTTGGTATGGCTTTTTTTACCTCTTGAACCGCTTCTATTGCAAAACGTAGACGATTTTCTAATGTTCCACCATAACAGTCCTCTCTCTTATTGAAAATAGGAGAACTAAAACTTCCACACATCCGATCGCCATGAACTTGAACGAGATCAAATCCTGCCTTTTGTGCCAATTGAGCGGTAGTACCAAAGCCTCTTATAATTTCCTTCACTTTTTCTAGTGGCAAATTCGTAATATAAGGAGAAACTTCTTCATTCAATAAAACACGAAGTTGATCTTCTGATATTTTTCCTGCTTTCACATCGGGAATATATTTTACTAACGCCTGAAAATTAGAATCTGACATATGTAACTGTGCACAGGCCTTGGCACCATTTCTATGGATTGCATCTACGACTCTACTATAATAGCCAAAGCCTTCTTCTGTATGGAGACAGACACCTCTACTTGGCATAACAGAGACATCTCCTATAATAATCAAGGCAGCACCGCCTTTTGCAATATCACTGATTTTTTGAATATATTCCTCTTCTTTCAGTCCCATAGAAGTTGGTGCAAATACAATTCGATTTTTTAATGTTACCGTTCCAAGTGTTATTTTCTTTTGTATTGTATCGTACATGGTGACTCTCCTTTTTGTACTAATCGATTGAGTAAAGAATCCAGTAATTCTCTTTCTTCTTTCGAAAAATCTTTTAATTTTATCTGTTCCCATTGCTCAAAGAGCGTGTAAATTTTATGAAAAACTTCTACTCCTTTTTCTGTTAATACAAGTTCTTGACTTCTTTTATCGACTTTTGATCGTTCTTTTTCAACAAATCCAGACTTTACTAGCTTATCAATACTTCTCGTCGTATGCCCTGTATCCATATGAATGGCTTGGGAAAGTTCCCCTGGAGAACAATGACTATGCTTTCCAATATAAACAACAAAAAACATGAGCCCAATGGATAATCCCATTTCCTGTAACTTTTCATTACAAAACATGGTAAACTCTTTTTTTAATGCTAAAATTTGATAGGCAAATGATGTTTCCATAATATCTCCTTTCTTTTTTTGTTGAAATACCAATTTTTTAATTGCTCCTTGCATTTTATTTTATTTATCTGACTTTGTCAAGTATTTTTCTAAAAGGAAGGAATCCGCCTTCTAACTCGAATTCCTTCCTCTCTTTCTTATCCTTCGATTGCATCAATGGCTTCTATAATTGCAGAACGCATTCCCGCCTTTTCCAAAGCGGAAACGCCAACAATTGTCGTTCCCCCTGGAGAACAAACAGCGTCCTTCATCACAGCTGGGTGAGTTCCCGTAACCGCTTGTAATTTTCCAGTGCCTGCTACCATTTGTCCCGCAAGACGATAGGCAACCGCTCTTGATAGCCCATGTTTCACTCCCGCATCGCCTAATGCTTCCATAAACATGCTAACAAATGCTGGTCCGCAGCCACTTACGGTTCCTGCTACAGAAAGATGAGCGGTATCCACAGGTTGTACTAAAGAAACTTTTGAAAAAATTTCTTCAAATAATTTCCACTCTTCTTCTGTAAGGGAATGCGTCTCCTCACATACAATAATTCCTTCTCCAACAGAAATTGGAGTATTTGGAATCGTACTAAGATGATGGGTTCCTTCTAATAAGATTTCTTCATAAGTTGCAAATGGACAGCCAGCAGCAACGGATACAACGATCTTATTTTTTAATTCTTCTTTGATCGGCGTTAAAACTTCTTTGATCATATAAGGTTTTACTGCTACGATCAATAAATCCGCCTTCTTGGTTACTTCTTTTGCATCTTTACAAGGATTCATCCCTTTTTTTCTTGTATTGTCGCATAGCTTATCCCAATTTTTTGCACAAGCATATATTCTTTCTGGTTCTATAACTCCCTTATAAAGCAAACCATTTGCCATTGCCTGTGCCATGTTACCAAAACCGATAAATCCAATTTTTACATTTTCTACTGTTAACATCTTACTTTCTACTTTCACTACTTGTTTTTAACTCTTGTAACTTGTAATAAGTAGCTCTCCTTTCTTCCTTTTTTACTTCTATTCTACTTTCTAATCTTTGAAGTTTTTTTCTATTTTACTATAATCCATCGTATTTATCTATGCCTTTTCATTATTTGACATTTTATCTCCCCTTTGTTAAAATCGACTATAATAAATTGTACAACTTATTTTTAAATGGAGGGGGAATTTTCTATGCAAATATTCTCAATTATCATTTCTATCATTCTATTTTCCATTCTCTTTTTCTTCTTTGAAGATAAACGAGAACAAAAAAGAATTCGTAGCTCTTTTCAACAATGTTATGGACAAAAAATTCATTCTAAAACTTCAACTTTAGAAAACTTAGATGAGATTTCTTTATATTATAATCTTATTAAAAAAGAGATTCCATCCGATGAACTTGTGGATGAAATCACTTGGGAAGATCTGGAGATGAACAAAATTTTTGAAAAAGTGAATCATACGACTTCCTATGTTGGAGAACAATTTCTTTTTTCAGAGCTTCATAGACTTCCAAAAGATAAGGCAAACTTAACGCTACGAGAGAAAATGATTCGTTTCTTTCATGATAATCCTGAAAAAAGAGTGGATACCCAATGTATCCTACATAAATTACAAAAAGAGTCCATTCATTTTTATATTCCAGAGTTTATTCAGTTATTGCATCCACAGACAATTCCATTTGTGAGTCTATATAAATGGCTTTTATATTCCCTATTGTTCTTTTTCTTTAGTGGAATGATAACACAAAACTCTTATCTTTTATTTGCTGCATCCATCAACTTTTTTCTAAATCTTGCTCTCTATGCAGTCAATAAAATGAAATATGAACTTTATTTAGAATCCTTATATGGAATCATTGCTACTGTGAAAACTGCAAAATCTTTATCTGCCCTATATCCAATGGAAGCTTCTTCTCTTTCTGCTTCGATTCAAAATTTAGATAAGATTTCCCATATGGTCGTATTGTTAAAGCAGAAAAAACAAATCGGATTTTCTGGTGACGTCTTAGGACTTGTCACAGACTATTTTTTTGGAGCATTTATGTTGGATTTCATTCTATACGAAAGAGTATTGAAAGTTCTGCTTCATCGAAAAGATGATTTTTTCTCTCTTTTTCAGTTTGTAGGAGAAATGGATCTTTGTATTGCTATTGCTTCTTTTCGTGAAAGTTTACCGTATTATTGTTGCCCTAACTTCCATGAAACCAATTTTTGTACTACGGCTCTTTACCATCCGCTCATTGAAAATGCCGTTGCAAACGATTTTCAATTAAAAAAAGGATGTATTATTACTGGCTCAAATGCCTCTGGCAAGTCTACTTTTATTAAAGCAATTGCGACGAATTTCATTTTAGGCCAAAATGTAAATACTTGTACAGCGAAAACGATTTCCATTCCAAACGTCAAAGTTCTAACTTCCATGTCGTTACGAGATGATGTCACCTCTGGAGAAAGTTATTATATGCGAGAGATCAAATACCTATTTCGTATGATAAAAGAAAGTAAGAAGGGACGTACTATTTTTTGTGGAATCGATGAAATTTTACGAGGAACGAATACAGCAGAGCGCATTGCCGCTTCCATCGCCATTCTTCATTATCTCTATCAAACAAACTGTATTCTGATTGTGGCAACTCATGACTTAGAGCTTGCAAAAACTTTAGATAAAATATATGAAAATTATTATTTTTGCGAATCCATTCAAAATGGAGATGTAGTGTTCGATTATCAAATCCGCTCTGGCATTTGTTCTTCTTATAATGCGATTCGATTACTAGAATCCATTGGATTCCCAGAAGAAATTATAAAAGAGGCTCGTTTTCTTCGTACCAGCAAACGATGAAAATACATGTTACAGAGTAGCATAAGTTCCTGCCTATATGCCAAAAGAACGATGGCTTTTTATAAAAAAGTCATCGTTCTTTTATGTTCCAATCGATCGATTATAACAATGTTTTCTTTCTTTTATTATACAATGCTCATAAACCATTCCACTGTTTGAGGATCATAGTGAGAAAAGAATAGGCTTTCTCCTCCATCTAATGCTTCAATTCGTGCCATATCTTCCTCTGTCAACATAAAATCAAACACATTGAAATTTTCTTCCATACGGTTTTTATGCACAGACTTTGGAATAACAACAACATCGCTCTGAATTAAGAAACGGAGTGCCACCTGTGCTACAGATTTTCCATACTTTTCTCCAATTTCTTTTAAGACTGGATTGTTGAACTGACACTCCAACGGCTAAAGCACGTTGGGTTCTTATGTACATTCACTTCCAAATATACTCGAAAGTATATAAGACTAATGAGTTTCCACAAGACTTTTATTACCAAAGACACCTTTGTATCTATTAACG
>DVIZ01000091.1 GCA_018710905.1 Candidatus Scybalomonas excrementigallinarum
GGGATTTAAAAGAGAATATAGAAAAAGGTTTTGACACGAGCCTAATCTTATCGTTAATAGATACAAAGGTGTCTTTGGTAATAAAAGTCTTGTGGAAACTCATTAGTCTTATATACTTTCGAGTATATTTGGAAGTGAATGTACATAAGAACCCAACGGCTTTAGCCGTTTGAGTGTCAGGTGATGAAAAAAGATCATTTGTTTCCATTCTGCAATGGTACATAAAGATAGGAATGTATAAAATAAATAGTGGAAAGGAAGTTGATGCCAGATGGAAAACCGATTTCATATTGCTGTTGTTCAAGCGGAGCAACAAATATATGATTGTGATAAAAATGTACAAAGGGGATTAGAGTTTATTAAGCAAGCAAAAGAGATGGGAGCAGATCTTGTATTGTTTCCAGAATGTTGGATTCAAGGATATCGTATGCCATTACTTTATGAAGAAAAGACATTAGAACAATTATTTGAGATGAAAGAATGTGGCATGACGTGGGAGGAAATAGAAGAGAATTCTGCTTATCAAGAGTGGAAGGAAGAAGCCTTAGAGTTAACGGATGCAAGGATTCAGGTATTTTGTGAGAAAGCAAGAGAACTTTCCATAGGGATTGTTTTAACTTGCTATACAAAGGGAAAAAAACGTCCTAGAAATAGTGCGATTGTTATTGATAAAACAGGAAAGATTTTGATGCAGTATGATAAAGTACATACGTGTGATTTTTCTTTAGAATGTCTATTAGAAAAAGGAGAGACATTTAACGTTTGTGATTTTCATGGGATAAAACTTGGAATTATGATCTGTTATGATCGAGAGTATCCAGAAAGTGCGAGAGAATTAATGTTAAAAGGCGCAGAGATTATTTTAGTACCAAATGCCTGTAGCGGAATGAGACCAAGAGTAAATGTCCTAGAAACAAGGGCGTATGAAAATATGGTAGGCGTTGTTATGGCAAATTATGCGGGAGAAAATATGGGGAATTCTTGTGCGTTTTCACCAATTCCTTGGGATGAAGATGGATATGGAGTAGATATGACTCTATTTAAGGCAGAGGAAACAAAAACAGATATTTATATGGCAACGTATCATTTGGAGCAACTTAGAAACTATCGAGAACATGAAATGATGGGGGCTACCTTTCGAAATGTAAACGCCTATGAAAAATTATTAGAACAAAAGGTGGAGAAACCATTTATAAGAAAAACATGGATTTCAACAGAAGGGAAGGAAGGAGAATTGTAATAAAACAATATGATGACTTTAATTACAGGAGCCAGCGGGAGTGGAAAATCTTTATTTGCAGAACAATATATTGACAAAAAAAGAAAAGAGGAGCAAGACTTAGTCTATCTTGCAACAATGAAACCGTATGGAGAAGAGACGAAAAAAAAGATCAATCGTCATAGAGAACAAAGATATGGGAAAAAATTCCAAACAGTGGAATGTTATGAGAAGATAGAGCAATTAGAGTTACCTATAAAAAGTTCTTGTATTTTACTAGAATGTTTATCCAATTTATTAGCAAATGAAATGTACCCAGAAATAGAAGGGGGGAGTGAGGAAGAAATAGAGGTTACAGCCATTGTTCAAAAAATTTATCAAGGAATTTTACATCTAGAAGAACAATGCCAACACCTTGTAATTGTTACCAATGAAATTTTTTCAGAGCCATTGCCAAAATGGGAAGATTCTGCTATTTATACAAGAAATCTAGGACTTCTAAATCAAATGTTAGCAAATCATGCGAAGGCGGTCTATGAAGTGGTTGCTGGAATTCCAATTGTTCATAAGCAGATGGAAGGTTTTGAAATACAAGAAAAATTCAAGGATACTACGATAAAAGAGCAAGAAAATTGGGAAAAAGGAGAAAGAGAGGAGCGTATGTCAGAGAAAAAAATTTTAGTTCTAGGAGGCGCATTTCAAGGAAAAACAAAATGGGCAAAAGAGTATTGGCACATTCCAAAAGAGGATTGTTTCGATGGGAGAGAAAGTGATTTTAAGAAGGAAACAGAAAGACTCTATGAAGCAAAATTAGTTGCGCATATAGAAAAGATAGTGGAATGGTATTGTCAGGATGAAGTAGAAGGGAAAAGTCAAACTTCTCAACAAGATCTGGAAAAGTGTTGGATTAAAATAGAAAAAATGTGGAAAAATGGGAATAATCCGATTCTTATTGTGGATGAAATAGGATGCGGTATGGTACCAATGGAGAGAACCGATAGACGATATCGAGAATTAACAGGGAGAATAACTTGTAAATTGGCGGAGCAAGCAGATGAAGTTTATCGAGTGATCGCAGGGATTCCACAGAGATTAAAATAGGAAGAATCGAACATAGCGTGTTTCGCATCGGTTCGAATATGGAAAAATGAAAATAGAATAGGAAGTGAAAGGTAAAAACGTGAAATTAGCTTATTTTTATGTAACAGAAAAGGGAAAGCAATTATCCGAGCAAATACAAAAAGTTCTTGGTGGAACGTGTTATGGAAAAGAAAATTTAAAAGAAACGATTGCAGTAGCCATGAAAGAATATGATGGCATTATTTTTGTAATGGCAACGGGAATTGTTGTGCGAATGATCGCGCCATATATTGTCCATAAAGCAAAAGATCCAGCAATTGTCGTATTAGATCAAAAGGGTGAGTATTGTATCAGTTTATTATCCGGACATTTAGGTGGGGCAAATGAATTGGCTAAAATCGTTGCACAAATTACAAAAGGACAGGCGGTTATTACAACAGCAACCGATGTGGAACGGGTATTCGCATTTGATTTATTTGCGAAAGAACATCAAATGGCAATTCAAAATATCGATCAGTTAAAATATATTAGTGGTGCACTTTTACAAGGAAAAAGTGTGGAAGTCATATGCAAAAGTGAAGCAATAAAGGAAAAATTAAAGCAAGCAATCGTGACTCTTTCTATGGGAGACAAAGAGGAAAATCATAGGAAAGAAAAAGAAAATAACCAGAAGTTTCCGATTCGTTTTGTAGAGAAAATAACAGGAAGCGAAGGAGTTGTTATTTCTCCGTATTTACAAAAGGAAGAAAATGAGAAAAACGTATCAAGTGATGAAAGCAAACTAGGAAAAACAATGGAACAACATATTTTATATTTACGGCCAAAAGTCATTACCGTTGGAATCGGTTGTAAAAAAAATCGGGATGAAATAGGAGTAAAGGAAGCATTAGAGGCTCTTTTACGAGAAGAGAATCTTAGTCCTTTCTCTTTGAAGGAACTTTCTACGATTCCAAGAAAATCAGAAGAAGGTGCGGTTCAATACCTTTTAAAACAATATGAAATTCCATTGACGATACAAACAGAAGAAGCGATTAAACAGTTAGATTTAGAGAAATTAGGAATAAAACAATCGGATTTTGTCAATCAAACGGTAGGAGTCGCTTCCGTTTCTACCGCCTGTGCATATTTATCATCAGATGAGGGTAAGATTTTAGTGGATAAGAGAAAGTTTCAAGGATTTACCCTTTCGCTTGCAGTGGATAATACATGGTAGAGGAAAGATGATAGTTGAAACAAAAGATCGGTTGTGATATGATAAGACAGGAAAAATAAATTGTCATAAATGATAAAAAGTTTGTGAAAGAGAATCGTAGGAGGAAGATTGTAATGAAAATTGCAATGGGTAATGATCATTCCGCAGTGGAAATGAAAAATGAAATAAAAGCGTATTTAGAAGCAAAAGGACATGAAGTGTTAAATCTTGGAACAGATTCTACAGAAAGCTGTGACTACCCAGTTTATGGAGAAAAAGTAGGACGTGCTGTTGTTTCTGGAGAAGCGGATCTTGGTATTACAATCTGTGGAACAGGTGTTGGAATTTCACTTGCGGCAAATAAAGTAAAAGGAGTTCGTGCAGTTGTATGTAGCGAACCATATTCTGCAAAATTATCTAAAATGCACAATAATACCAATGTATTATCTTTTGGTGCAAGAGTAATCGGAGTGGAATTAGCAAAAATGATCGTAGATGCATGGTTAGATGCGGAATTTGAAGGTGGAAGACACCAAAGAAGAGTAGATCAGATTATGGCAATTGAAACAGAATAAGTAAAATGATAAAAACACCTCAAAATGTTAGAAAAGCTCTAGTATTTTGAGGTGTTTTTTTGATTATAGAATTTCCCATATAGGATTTCTCATAAAGCACACTTTGTGCTATGATAACTCCTATTTTGTTCCGTAAATACGGTCCCCAGCGTCGCCAAGACCTGGAAGAATATAGCCATGTTCATTGAGACATTCATCTAATGCGCCGATATAAATATCCACATCAGGATGAGCTGTCTGAAGTGCTTTTACGCCTTCAGGAGCAGCAATCAAACAAAGAAAAGTGATTTTTGTAATGCCTCTTGTTTTTAACTGATTGATAGCGGAGATGGCAGAACCACCAGTTGCTAACATAGGATCCACTACATAAATCTCTCTTTCTTTCGCATCAGAAGGAAGTTTATAAAAGTATTCTACTGGTTGTAATGTCTCTTCATCACGATAAAGACCGATATGACCTACTTTGGCATTTGGAATTAAGTTTAAGATACCGTCTGCCATATGAAGTCCAGCACGGAGAATTGGCACGATGCAGAGTTTTTTTCCAGCAATTTCTTTTGTCGTTGTTTCTACAAGTGGTGTTTTGATTTTAATATCTGTAAGAGGAAGATTGCGAGTTGCTTCATAACAAATAAGCATAGCAACTTCACTAGCAAGAGCGCGAAACTCTTTTGTAGAAGTATCTTCCCTTCTCATAATTCCGATTTTATGTTGAATTAATGGATGTTCCATTACAACAACTTTACTCATATATATATACCTCCAAACTATAATACAAATGATGGATGAGTGGCTTTGCCTGCCATAAATAGGCAAAGCCTGTTCCCATTCACTAATGCTCATTATATCATAAAATATGCTAATAATCGAATTTTTTAGACAAAAAAATATGAAAAAAATATTATGCACTATAAAATTCTTTTAGCTAAATATTGATAATAGAGTCGTTTTAGGAACGGAAGTTGTTTTTTTAGTTTCTTCTCAGTTGCAATGACCATTGTTTCAATTTCCTCAAGTTGTTCTTTTGTTATCGTATGTTGGCTATAACGTGCCAGATCAAAAAGAGGTTTCATACGTTCTTCCCATATCTTTTGTTCTGCCTTACTAGGAGGAGAAATGGTAAAGAGATACATGAGGAGAGAAAGCATAGCAATGGCATTTTTATTTGCATCTTCTCCATGCCAGTGATAATGACGAATCTGCACAAGGATTCCTCGTCTTATCAGACAAAGCAGGACAAAAAGAAGAAAGAGTCCAAAGATGGAAAGCATGAGTTTTGTGATGAATGACTGTTGCTGGAACCATGTTTGGAAAGAAAATCCATTCGTGTCTGTTTTGTGTTCATCTGCTTTGTTTTGATTATCGCTATCCGCTGTAGTTGCAGTAGAAGTGGTTTCACTTGTTGCCTCTTGTTCGGTCGGCACTTCTTCCGTAGAAGCGGTCGTACTTTGAGAAGAGGTTTCTGGATCCGAGGCGATGGAAGATTCCGTATAGCCTGGAGTTGCATCAAGTATTTGCCATCCCTCATCCTCCGTATAATATTCTGTCCAAGCGTGGGCATTGGATTCTGGAACATTTACGGTATACTGTCCTGTTTTAGCATCAAAACTTCCTTTTGAAAAATCGTTTGGAGAAATGACATAGCCTTCCACATAGCGAGCAGGAATTCCCATAGCTCGAAGAAGTAGCGTGGCAGAAGAGGCAAAATGAACGCAGTATCCTTCACGGGATTCTTGTAAAAAGTATAAGGTAGCATCTTCATTTTTTGGCGCTTTTTTCGGTGTTAGTGTATAGGTATAAATATGTTCTAAATAACTTTGTACGGTTTCTGGATAGTCCGTTGGCATGTAATTGGCCTTAGTTTCTAATGCTTCTACAATTGGAGAAAGAGCACTTGCTAGGCTTTTGGAAATGGTTAAGTAATCCTCTGAAAAATGAGAAGAATAGGCATCCATTACAGTGTCGTACTTTGTAGTTGAATTGAAAATAGAAGCGGAAGTAGAGGAATTTTCACTTAAAGTATAAAAAGTAGAGTCTTTAATTTCTGTTCCTGTTAAATACGTTCCAACTGGAATCGTATAAGACTGTTTTTTGTCAGACTTTGGTTTATAATAGAGATCTTGTACCTCTGTGACCGAATCATTTGGAAGCATATAATAGGGAACATACGCATAGGATTTATCCGCTCTCTTTGGTTCAATTGTAATATTTGTTTGATAAGGGTAAGGAAGCGTTTGTGAGTAGGAAAAAAGCTCTAATGGTGTGAGAGGAAAGGATGCTTCTTTTTCGTAAGAAGATAAAAGAGAATCATATTCCTTATTTTCTCGAATACCCCAATGATTTTTTGTATAGTAAGAGCTCGCATATCCTCTTAAATACACCGTTGTATAAGAATGGGGAAGGGTGACTTTTAACGCAGTTTTTGTGCTTTTTGATTGATTCCCAAGGTTAGAAAGATCGCCTGCGTTGATACCATTCCCATTGTTGTTGAAAGCCGAAAAAAGACTTTCTAAATCAATGCCAATTAAGTTTCCTAAAGTTTCATAGTCTCTTAAAATAATCGCATTTCGCATAGAATTCCATTTGAAAGGTCTTTGATAATCGGTTTTGATCAATAACGCATTCGAAAACAGGATACAAATGCCAACACAAATGGTGAGGGTAGACGTAAATCCTTTTGGCATTTCTCTCTTCTTAAAATGGAATCGTTCTATTTGCAAAATAAGAAAGATGATATAGAGAAAGAAGCATACTTTGTTTGGAACGGCACCAAAAAATAGTCCAACTTCTACAAGAGGAAAGGTAATGAGAAGAGAGAAAAAGCTCAGCCGAAAGCGATGGATGAGGATAACGAGGAGCAGCGTAAGGAGTGTCATAATCGCACAAAAAAATGGCACAATGGAATATAGTTTAGATTCCAAAGGTAAAGAGACCGTGCTAGTTATTACATTTAGTTTTGCTAATTTGGTAAGAAAATAGCTGGTGCTACAATCAATAGCATCTGGAATGATGGTGCGAAAAATAAGGGCAACGATTCCAATGAAAAGTAAGGAAAAGAGCAGGATGATATCTCCTTTTGAATGCCCAAAATAATGGTAGCTTGCGCATAAAAAAAGTGCAGGTATGATACAAAAAAGTGCCAATGGCAGTGGGGAAACTGGAATCTCAAATGCTGTAACAAAGCAATATAGACTACAAAAAGCCCCAATTACAATGTAAAAAAAGTTTAAGATTGTCGTTTTAATGTTCATAAGTATCCTCCAAAGTAAAAGAAGCGGTAGGATTAGAACTTACTTTAAAATAAGAAGAATGAGAGAGAGAGTCTGGAAGCTTTTTTGGAAGTTCTAAAGGAAGGGGAGTTTTTAAAAATTCATAAAAAGCGTGATAACTCTCTTCTACCGTTTCAATTTTCCTGTGATAGTATTGTTGATGGGAGGCATGATACCAATAAAAAACATGACCGATTTCTTGCTTAGAAAGAGAAAGGCTAATCGATAAAAGAAGAGAAAGTCCCTCTTCTAATCGCTTTGTAAAATCTTTGTTTGTCTCTTTCTCAATTGCGGATAGCAAAAAAATATCAGCGGAAAGAGGAAGGCTATTTTCACGGACGATAAAGGTATCCGTTTTTGTACTTAATTTCCAATGAATTTGGCGAAGGGAATCTCCCGTTCGAAATTCTCGAAGGGAAAATACTTCCGAAGGATCATCTCCAGACTTCGTTTTGGAGTATACAGTTCCGTCGAGTGCCACGGTACTTGGTGATAACCTTTCTAACTGGATCGGAATCTGTTCTGGTAGTTTAATAAGAGAAATGGTCTTGTTTAATTTCCATCTTTTACGAAATAGGGAGAGGAAACTAAAGGCTTGTACTTCTTTTAGACAAAGCGTATAGTTTCCACTTTGAGAAAAAGAGATGGATTGTTTTAATGTGGAAATATCATGAGCAGAAGATGAAAAACGGCATTTTTTTATGGTACTTGTTCCAAGCAGTTCATTTTTTATTTCCACAAAAGCCACACATGAAATGAGTGGAAAAGGGGAACGATTATTTGCTGTTATAAAATAAGAAGATTGCTCTTGTTCTGCTAAGATAGAAGGGGGGCTTTTGATCGAAAAAGATACGAAAAGAGATGTTATTCTATGAACAACAAATAATACTACTGGTAAACAGAGCATTGTTACGAATAAAAGCACCGCCAAAGAATCAACATACATAACAGAAAATAAATAGAGTCCCATTAACAGAAGCAAATAAATAAGTTTCGCATATAGCATAGGTTACTCCTTTATCATCTATGGATTTACGTTTTTTAATATTTGAGATAAGACTTGTGCGCTTGTTGTGCCAGACGCCTTTGTCTTCGGATCAAGAGCAATACGATGGGCGCAGACATCGGAGAAAATTAATTTAATATCTTCTGGTACGACAAAGTCACGTTCTTTTAAAAAGGCAGCAGATTTTGCCATGCGCATTAATGCAAGAGAACCACGAGGACTAATACCGATTTGAATCATAGGGTGATTTCTCGTAGCATTGGCTAAATTAACAATATATTGATAAATGGGATCGCTAATATAAATTTTTTCCACTACAGACTGTATGAGTAAAAGATCATCAATCGTTGAGATTGCCTGTACTTCATCAAGAGGATTTTTATATTCACGTCCTTTTAGTATTTCAATTTCATTGGCAACACTTGGATATCCCATAGAAAGACAACTCATAAAACGATCCATCTGAGATTCGGGAAGAAGCTGAGTTCCGATGGAACCAATTGGATTTTGTGTGGCAATAACAAAAAAAGGATTTGGAAGAACATGAGTGACACCATCAATGGAAACTTGTCCTTCTTCCATAAGTTCTAATAGGGCAGATTGGGATTTTGGAGATGTGCGGTTGATTTCATCCGCTAAAAAGAGGTTACAAAAGGCTGCCCCTTTTTTATATTCAAAATCCTCTGTTTTTTTATTATAAATAGAAAAACCAACAATATCACTTGGCAATATATCAGGTGTAAATTGTAAACGATGATATTCTAAATGAAGTGCTTTAGAAAAAGCCACAGCAAGTGTTGTTTTTCCCACTCCTGGAACGTCGTCGATGAGCACATGACCTTTTGCTAAAATTGTCATAAGAACTTTTAATAAAACGGTTTCTTTGTCAATAATTACTTTTCGCACTTCTTCAAAAATAGAAGATGCTTTTTCATAGCAGTAATCAAAATGTTCAATTGATTTTTGTGTATCCATGAAATTACCTCCAATCGATTGCTTTTTGTACTTTTTCGTGTTTAGGGTTGTCATAGCCTTATAATTTGCAGTATCATAATGATAAGGATATGGCAATAAAAATAAGAAAGGCAACCTTTGCCTTGTAATAATCATAGTATAAAATGTCAAAATATACAAGAAAGTTCATAAGAAGATAGCATAAGAAAAATAACGGGATTAAAAAAGAAATGATCTCTCGGAATCTTGAGTAATCATGCCAGCGAAACCCTGGCATTGTACTTTGAAAAGTAACTATTATTGGTGGAACAAAAAAATATGCATGAGAAATAAACATAGCTTGTACTATGTTTAAAAAAG
>DVIZ01000092.1 GCA_018710905.1 Candidatus Scybalomonas excrementigallinarum
ATGATTCCCCTCATTTTTCCATTTTTAAAAACTACTATACTATATCACAGACAGAGTGACAATCCAATATCTATGAGAAGAATTTTGCAATTGTATCATAGGCAATCTGATTTTGTTTCTTTGCGGCTTCTAAATAGGCCTCTTCTGATTCTGGTTCTTCCCCTTGTGGAGAGACGAGCATACTAAAAAATACATAGTTTCCAAAATTGTACACTTGTGTGGCAGGAATTTTTGCAGCATTCATTGGATATTGCATAGATTCATCCAATAAATATTGTTTATATTTTTCCATTGCAGCCTTTACTGCTTCTGCTTTTCCATCTTTTGCCTTTACCGCAATAAACGTATCAATTTGAAAACTGAGCATAGGACCTTCTGCAATCACTTCTTCATACATATTCTTTTTGATTCCATATTGCTCGGCTAACACATCTTCATCGATCGTCATATTTGGTAAATATCCATCTCCATAGGCTTTTTTTACTGCCGCTACAATCTCTGTTAAAGATACATCCTCTTTTTGCTCTTCTTTTCCATTAGAAGGCTTGCTTGGTTTTTCTGTAGTCGGTTTGCTTGGCTTATTTGGTTTCGTTGTAGATGGTTTACTTTGACTTGTAGAACCATTTGGTTTCGTTTCTGTCGACGGCTTACTTTGATTTCCTTGGTTATTTGGCTTTGTTGTTGTGGATGGCTTACTTTGATTTCCTTGACTATTTGGTTTACTTTGGTTCGTTGAAGTATTCGTATTGGATGTTTTCCCATCATTTTTATTCGTACTTCCTACTACTGTCGTATCTACTTTTTGTTCGGTTGTAGCCGTCTCCTTCGTAGCCTCTGTTGTAGCTTCCGTAGTCTCTTCTTTTTTATTATCTTCTTTTTTGTTTTCTTCCTTCTCCTTAGTTTCTTCTGTAGTAGCCTCTGTTTTTGTTGTACTTTCTTCTGTTGTAGCACCTGTCGTACTCTCTGTAGTTACTTCGCCTACCGTTTTGTCCTCTGACTGATTGGCATCATTATTTCCACCACAAGCAGAAATACTAATAGCCATCATCATCGCCAGTGCCATTGTCATTATTTTTTTTCTCATATTACATACTCCTTTTTTCTTTTCAGATGTCTTATTTTTCTTTCTTATCTATTATTCGAAAAAAAGACCAAAAAGGTTACACCCCTTTTTGATCTTTTTTTTTAATATATGATAAAAATATTTCATTCGTTTTCGGATTTCGTTAAAAAACTTATGTTTTTTCTAACTTAAATTTCAATTAATTCATATTCATGGCTTCCAAGTCCTAATTTTTCTGCGTGTTCAATACAGCTCTTCCAATTTGTTGATGGATGAATATCCGTAAAATGATCGTGATGGATATGAGCACTTTCGTCCAAGCGACTTCCACGAAGTGGTTCTTGTGCATTGACGGCATCCGCACAAGCGACATCTAACGCAATGGGATCAAAGGAAGCAAACATTCCAATATCTGGAACAATTGCTGCATCATTTTCTGCATGACAGTCACAATATGGGGACACATCAATCACTAAACTAATATGGAAATGTGGGCGTCCTCTTAAAACTGCTGCACTGTACTCTGCCATTTTACAATTTAAAATATCGTTGGATTCATCCGAACTTGGTTTTACCGCATCATGTGGACAGACACCGATACATCTGCCACAACCTGCACACTTATTCTGATCAATTGACGCTTTTTTCTGCTCAATCGTAATAGCATCATGGGCACACATTTTTTTACACATACCACAGCCAACGCATTTTTCTGTATGGACGAATGGCTTTCCTGCGCTGTGCATTTCCATTTTCCCTGCACGAGAACCACATCCCATACCAATATTTTTTAACGCACCACCAAATCCTGTTGCTTCATGTCCCTTAAAATGATTTAAACTAATAAATATATCCGCATCCATAATGGCTTGGCCAATTTTTGCTTCCTTTACATAAGTCCCATCTTCTACAGGAACGAGAGCCTCGTCTGTCCCTTTTAAACCATCCGCAATAATCACATGACATCCTGTTGCATAGGGAGTAAAACCATTTTGATACGCCGCATCGATATGATCAAGGGCATTTTTACGTCCACCGACATATAACGTATTACAGTCTGTTAAGAAAGGTCTTCCTCCAAGAGATTTTACAACATCGGCAACGGCTCTTGAATAATTTGGCCGAAGAAAAGCCAAGTTTCCTGGTTCTCCAAAGTGAATCTTAATGGCGGCATATTTTTTCTCAAAATCGATATCCCCAATTCCCGCCTTTTTTATTAAACGCTGCAACTTCATTGGCAAACTTTCATTAAATTTTGTTCGCATATTTGTAAAATAAACTTTTGATTTTTCCATATTAGACTCTCCTTTTTTCTTATCTTTCCTTGTTTCTTTTCTCTTGTTCAATCAACCGTTTCACGGCACCGATGGCAACTTTGATTGCCCCTTCTGTATCATAAACTTGTTGATCTGAAAGCCCTAATTCCCTTCTCGTCTGATTGGCAATGACAAGTAAGACAGAACCAACTCTGACTCTCCTTACACTTCCTACAATGAAAAGTGCTGCCGATTCCATTTCAGACGCCAAAGCACCACAGCGAATCCAAGCGTCCCACCTCTCTTCTAACTCTTTTGCAACAGGCATAGAATTTGGATCGTGTTGTCCATAAAAGTTGTCTTTACATTGTACAACCCCAAGATGAACTTTTTGTTGCTTTTCCTTTTCTTTTCCTTTATTCTCCTTTTCCAAAAACTCCTCTGCACTTTCTTTCAACGCTTCTGTCACTGTAAAATCCGGAACAGCCGGAAATTCAATTGGAGCATATTCTTTACTCGTGCCTTCAAATCGAATCGCGCCTGTGGCGATGACAAGATCTCCTCCGCATACTTCTTTTTGCATTCCTCCTGAAGTTCCAACTCGAATAAAAGTTTTCGCTCCACAATGAATGAGTTCCTCCATCGCAATGGAAGCCGATGGCCCACCAATCCCTGTGGATGTTACACTTACTTTCACTCCATTTAACGTACCAGTGTAAGTGACAAACTCACGATTTTGTGCTACTTTTACTGGATTTTCAAAATACTTAGCTATTTTTTCACAGCGGGCTGGATCTCCTGGTAAAATGACATACTCTCCCACTTCTCCTGTTGTTGTACCAATATGAAATTCTTTTCCATGTGAATATACAAGTGACATTGTATCCCTCCTCTATTTTACTTTATAATTCCTAATCCATCAAACTCGGGAATAAAACTTTCAAGGGCAGTATCTTCTTCTTGAATAAATCCATTTTCTACTCCAAGTTCAATGGCATAATTCACAACCTCATCATACTCCTCTTCGGTAACTTTTCTACCAAGAACAGGGTGGGTCTTTAAATGTTCCATTGGTGTATATTGATTCATAATACTAATATAAATCCCATCTCCATACGTTTCATAGAGATATTTTACAATTCTTTTGGAATCTTCTACCCCTTTTGGCAAAACGAGATGCCTTACAATGACTCCTTTTTGCATAATTCCATCTTCGTCAAAGATTGTTTCCTTTGTCTGCCTTACCATTTCAGCAATTGCCTTTTTTGCATATTCACTATAATCAGGAGCATTCGAATACTCTTTTGCCATTTGATAATCCATATATTTAAAATCAGGAAGCCAAATATCCACAATTCCTTCTAGCAAACGGAGAGTTTCGACTTTTTCATAACTACTTGTGTTATATAAAATCGGAATCGTAAGCCCCTGTCTTTTGGCTTCTTTTATCGCCAATACAATGGAAGGAATATAATGTCCCCCTGTTACAATGTTAATATTATGAGCCCCTCTTGCTTGCTGTTCTAAACAAATTTCTGCCAATCGCTCAATCTCTACCAAAAATCCAGCTTTTCCAGAAGCGATATTCCCATTTTGACAAAATACGCAACCAAGAGAGCATCCACTAAAAAATATGGTTCCAGAGCCTCTTGTTCCTGAAATACAAGGCTCCTCCCACTGATGAAGAGAAGCCCTTGCTGAATAAATCGAAGAGGATTGTTTACATCTTCCTTTTCTTCCTTCTAAGCGATTCACATGACAATTTCTCGGACAGAGGGTGCAATCTTCATAATAACTTAACCACTCTTTCATATTTATCACCCTCGTTTCTTTCTTCTTTTATCCTTCTAATTCTTTTGTATAAATGGTATGTCCATTTCTTCCATTTTCTTTTGTATGATAAAGAGCAATGTCCGCCTTCTTATATAAATCTTTAAAACTGCTTCCATCCATCGGATAGAAAGCAATTCCAATGGAGCCAGAAATTTTCACTTGTTGTCCATCTTTTTCATAGCCTCGTTCTAATTGAGCATTTAAAAAAGAGGCAATCTTTTCTATATTCTCTTTCATTTTAAGTTTTTTCAATAAAATAACAAATTCATCTCCACCAAGACGAGCCACAAAATCATACTCTCTTATATGAGTTCTTAGTATCTTTGCCACATCTTGTAATACAAGATCTCCCATAGAATGTCCTAATGTATCATTGACTTCTTTAAAATGATCGATATCGATAATACAAAATGCCTGAAGCTCATCCTCTGTTATTTCTTGTAAATAGCCATTGACTTCTTCTTCAAATTTCTTTCGATTCCATACTTTTGTTAAAAAGTCAAAACTAGATTCTTCTGCTAATTGTTTAAATTCTAGCTCTTTTTTTTGTAATTCCTTTTCTTTTGATTTCTGCTCCATAAAATCCATAATGACGCCGATTTTTACGTTCCGTTTTCTCTTAGCATCTCCATCGATCATTTTCGCTTTAATCCATCTCTCTTTGCCATCCAAATAAATACATAGCTCTTGTTCTACTTGTTTTTTATTAGCAAACACCTGTTCCAAAAACATTTCTGCATCTTTTCTTGAACGTTCTGCCAAAAATCCTCTTTTTATCAATTCGTCTGCATCTGCGGAGAAACTTTCATATTCTCCCTGACTTTTATACAACGTATTTTTGAAGAACATAATTGTTTTCTCTTCCACATTCAGCTCAAACGGAATATCTTTTGTATTTTCTAATGTCAAGTTTAAAATATGATTTTGC
>DVIZ01000093.1 GCA_018710905.1 Candidatus Scybalomonas excrementigallinarum
TATAAAAAATTAAGACTGCATCAATTGAATGATTTTTTTCTTCCATTATCGCTTAGAGAACAAAAAGGAATTTATTTTTACCGAATTTATTCTTATAATGAAGAAATTGAAGATTTTATTTATCAATATTTTTTGAAAGCAAAACGAAAAGGGATTATTTTATTTGAGAAGATTCCAAACCCAAATGAGAGGCAACTTGCTTTTTATCAAGAGATCATGGGAAGAGAATTTGAACTGAAAAAAGAATTTGTTCAATTTTCTTTAAAAAAATGGTTGCCGAGATTGAATGAGATACAAAATCAAAACCTTACAGAGTCTATTTTGCATCAGTTAGAAGAGATGAGACAAGGTGGTAAAAGCCAGGATATGCAAAGAAATGCATATATTAAGTTTATGTGTTGGCTTTACTATAAATTTGAACGAATTTTAATTCAATTAGGACAAGAACAGATACCAAAGATTTTATATGAAGGAATTGTAAGCAAATATGAATTAGATATTTTAACGATTCTTGCAAATGCAGGCTGTGATATTTTGTTATTGGAAAAACAAGGAGATTTGGCTTATCAATCTGTGGATCTTTCTATGGATCGTTCCTTTGCTTTGGAAATAAATTCTTCACGACCATTTCCAGATAATTTTTCTATTCAACAAATGGAACAAAAATTGCAAAGAGAAAATCGATTTTCTTTGCTCTATCGCAAGGAAGAATTAAAAGTTATGAGTACCAATACTTGGCTTACTGGGGATGTATTTTCAGACTGTTTAAAAGAACCAACAATGCGAGGCGAGAAGAAAGACTATTGTTATAATTTATTTGTAAAAGTGACAGGAGTGGAAGAAAAGCTAACTTACGCAAAACAGTTATTTCAATGGAAAAAACAGTTAGAAGATGTGGGGCGAAAAGTCTTTGTATTATCAGAAATGATGCCACCAACCAATGAGGAAATATCGCAAGTACATCCAAAAAATTATCAAACAGTAGATGAGTTGATTTTCGATCTTGGAACGAAAATCAAAAGAACAAGTTGCCCAAGATTTGATGAACAGATAAAGAGAGCTTTTATTAAAGTAATGTTAGAAGAAGAAAAAAAACGGGAAGGAAATTTAAATAAGCAGAAAAATGAAGCAGTTTTTCTCGTTTGTTGGTTAAATCGCTATCTTGTTTATCTAACGGATGGAAAAGATACAAGTATTTCGGTTTTTGTTTATTTTGGAGTTTGTAAAACGGAGATAGAATCTTTATTTCTCTGTTTATTATCGTGGAGTTTTATTGATGTTTTTATAATAAACCCAGATTTGAAAAAAGAATGCTGTTTAAAGGAAAAGCGTTTATTTGAAAAAACATATTCTCAGTCATTAGAACTTCATAAGTTTCCGCAGACAATTCAAGAGAGCAGTACGGGAACTGTGGCATATCAAGCAGAACAAGAGTTAAATTCCTTATTATATGAAGATACTGGTCTTTATCGTGTCAATCAATATAAAAAGGCACAAGTGTTACAATTGCAAACGATGTATGAAGAGATTGCTATCTTATGGGAACAGGAATTAAAATATAGACCAAATTTTGAAATTATTGAAGAGGAAGTAATTGTTCCCACTTTAGGGGCGAAAATTCTCGGTGTTAAAAATGAAGATACGGATGCTTATTTTAAGGAAATCCAAAAATTAATGACAGAAGATACAATTATTTTGATTCCAGATGAACAACGAAAGTACGATCTATCGATTCGAGGATATGCGACTCAATTTTTTAGAAATCGAAGATTGGATCGAAAAAAAATAAAAGAGAGTAAACAGTATTCTTATCATCTTTATCGAGAAGAAGTACAAGAATATGTATTGGATAAAATACAAGAGTTAATCGATAGTCAGTTAATAAAAGGTACTTTTGTAAATGGAATGGAATATACAATTTTAGCGTTAGGATTAAGTCTTGGTGAAGAATACATGAGAAAAATTCAAAAGTTTGATTTTACTAAAAGAAATCCAAAGTTACTTTTATTAGCCTTTGATGAAAAGGATTATTCATTAGAAGATAGTATTCTTATTGCTTTATTAGAAAAACTAGGATTTGATATTGTTTTGTTCGTTCCGACAGGATTTCAAATTTTAGATAGATATTACACAAGACCTTTGCTTGTAGAACATCAAATAGGTGGTTATATGTTTGGTCTTTCTATGCCGAAAGAACCATCATTAAAAGATAATATTTTAAAAGTAAATACGATATTTCAGCGGATTTTTAAGAGAGGATGAGTGATTATGGGACTAAATTTTACACAGGAAAAATCAATGCCTATGGAAGACAACAATATGGATACTACAGAGATTACTCCCTTTAATATTCAAGCGGATAAACAAGAATTGTGTCAAAAGCTTGTTCATTCCGAAGAAGTTGATCAGATTGTTAGTACAATTTCGGTATTTGATTTAGATACGATTGTGTCCTTTGGAAGCCAAGTAGCGGAAGATATTTCAAAATGTTCCGATGCAATTTTAAATAACATGAATATGAGTCAATTGGATGATTCTAGTGAAATGCTTACAACCCTTGGGAAGATTATGGACAAGTTTGATATTGATGAAATCAAAGAAAAGCAAGGATTTTTGGATAAATTTTTTCATAATGCTAGAAAACAAATTGATAAAATACTAGCCAAATACCATACAATGGGCGACGAAGTTGATAAAATTTATGTTCAATTAAAACAATATGAGGAAGAGATTAAGCAGTCCAATCGAAAATTAGAAGATATGTTTCAGGCAAATGTACAATCGTTCCATGAACTAGAAAAGTACATTTTAGCTGGAGAACAAGGAATTGAAGAAATAAGTGCTTATATGCAACAACGACAAGAAGAATACGAAGCATCGGCTGAGCCTTCGATTCAATTTGAACTAACAAGCCTTGAACAAGCAAAGATGATGTTAGAGCAAAGAACACAGGATTTAAGAATTGCTGAGAATGTAGCAATGCAATCCATTCCAATGATTAAAACGATGCAATTTACAAATATGAATTTAGTTCGAAAAATCAATTCCGCTTTTATTATTACCCTTCCTGTTTTTAAACAGGCTTTGACACAGGCTATTTTATTAAAGCGTCAAAAAATACAGGCAGAGGCTATGTCCGCATTGGATCAAAAAACAAATGAAATGTTAATTAAAAATGCACAAAACACAGTGAATCAATCAAAAATGGCAATGCAACTGGCTTCTGGAAGTTCGGTGAAAATTGAAACATTAGAAACGACTTGGCATACAATTGTTACAGGTATTCAAGAGACAAAGCAGATTCAAGAGGATGCAAAGAAAAAACGGATAGAAGATCAAGCACGTCTCAATACGATTAAAGATGAGTTTCAACAGATGATGAAAAAACAAAGTAAATGATGAGGATAATAAGGAAACTTATTATAAAATTACAACAGTATGGGAGGTTTTATTATGCCAATTAATTTGCAAAAAGGTCAAAAAGTGAGTTTAACAAAAGGAAACCCAGGATTAAAAAATATCATAATTGGTCTTGGATGGGATGTCAATCGATATGATGGCGGTGCTGATTTTGATTTAGATGCCGCAGTATTCATGCTTGGCGAGAATGGAAAAACACCTACCAGCGATGAGTTTATTTTCTATGGAAACTTAGTTCATAAAAGTGGAGCCATAGAGCATATGGGAGATAACTTAACAGGAGAAGGTGATGGGGATGATGAACAAATCAAAGTGGATTTAACAAAAGTTCCAGATAATATCCAAAAAATAGATTTTACAGTAACTATCTATGAAGCGGATAAACGACATCAAAATTTTGGACAAGTAGATAATGCCTATATCCGTATTGTAGATGAGAACACAAATGAAGAATTAATTCGATATGATTTAGGAGAAGATTTTTCTATTGAAACAGCGGTCGTTGTTGGAGAAATTTATCGTTATAATGGAGAATGGAAATTTAATGCAATTGGAAGTGGATTCCAAGGTGGTTTAGCAGCATTATGTGGTAACTTCGGCATTGAAGTAGAATAATGGAGGGATAAAAGATGGGAATTAGTTTACAAAAAGGTCAAAAAGTAAGTTTAACAAAAGAAAAAGCTGGGCTGAATCGTGTTATCATCGGACTTGGATGGGATGAAGTAGAAAGAAAAAGAGGTTTTTTTGCACCGAAGCCAACAGCCATTGACTGTGATACTTCTGCTT
The DNA here is from genome assembly GCA_018710905.1 of Candidatus Scybalomonas excrementigallinarum. Taxonomy (GTDB): domain Bacteria; phylum Bacillota; class Clostridia; order Lachnospirales; family Lachnospiraceae; genus Scybalomonas; species Scybalomonas excrementigallinarum. The sequence goes on from DVIZ01000093.1 coordinate 4,207, forward strand.
TAGTCCTTCAAGATGGAAAGTTAAAAGGAAAAGAAGACATTGTTTATTTTGGTAATTTAAAACATCATACAGGTGCTATTATGCATATGGGTGATAATTTAACAGGAGCGGGCGCCGGAGATGATGAACAAATTATCGTAGAATTGTCGAAAATACCTGAAAAATATGATAAGATTATTCTTGTTGTTAATATTTATGATGCCTATAAGAGAAAACAACATTTTGGTATGATTAAAAATGCATTTATTCGTCTCGTTGATGAGCGAGATGGAAAGGAGGTATGCCGTTATAATTTATCTGAGAGCTATGATAATATGACCGCTATGGTATTTGGTGAAGTATATCGCCATAATGGAGAATGGAAATTCAATGCTGTCGGTCAAGGAACCCAAGATGAAGGTCTTGGACAGCTTGCTCAAAGATATACATAAAGAAAAAGAGAGAAGCAAAAGTTGACACAAAATAGAATGGCAACAAAATAAAAGGTTGCGTTAAGAGAAAGACATTTGGAGTAAAAGAGATGAACAAACATTTAACAGGGCTTACTGATCAAGAAGTAGAAGAAAGCCGAAAAAAATATGGCTCTAACCATATTAAAGAGGCTGAGCCAGAGAGTTTTTGGAAACAATTTTTAAGTGGATTTGAGGATCCAATGATCCGTGTATTATGTGTAATCGCGGTCATTATGTTTATTATGTTTTTAGTTGGAGCAGGAGAATGGTATGAACCAGTGGGAACGGTTGTTGCTATCTTACTCGTAAACTTTGTTTCTGCAAAAACTGGAGTATCCAATGATAATGCGTATAAAAAGCTAAAAGACTCTCAAAAGAAAGACACTGCAAAAGTATTGCGTAATGGTGTTATTAAAATGATTGAAGTTGACGATCTTGTTGTAGGAGATGTCGTGATTCTTCAATCAGGAGATAAGGTTTTAGCCGATGGTATTTTAGCGGATGGAAAATTATCTGTGGATAATAGCGCATTGAATGGAGAAGCAGAAGAGTGTAAAAAGACAGCAGCCGATGAGAATTTTAAAATTCCAGAAAATATCACAGGTGATACTTTTGTCGATGAACATAGCCTATTCCGTGGGGCAACTGTGCTTGATGGAGAAGGATATATGGTAATCCAACGTGTCGGTGAGGCAACTATGATGGGGAAAATGGCATTGGATATGGAAAATAAAGAGCCAGATTCTCCGTTGAAAGTGAAATTAAATAAATTAGCAAATCAAATTTCTGTTTTTGGGTATGTTGGAGCTATTGTAATTGCAATCGCATATTTTGTGCATTACATATTACAAGCAGGAGGAGTTTCCGCTTATTTTTCACTTGGTTGGCTTGAGATTTTAAAGGGAATTATGAGTGCGATATCCGTTGCAATTACCATTATTGTATGTGCAGTACCAGAAGGACTTCCACTTGTAATTGCACTTGTGCTTATGCAAAATACTGGAAAGTTATACAAAGTGAATGTTCTTGTTCGTAAGTCTATTGGTATTGAAACAGCAGGGTCTCTTAATATCTTATTTAGTGATAAGACAGGTACCATTACAAAAGGACAATTAGAAGTTGTTGAATTTTTAGATGGAGCTGGAACTGTAATTGATATTAAAAATTCTAATTCTCATTCGTTTATGAAGGAGCAATTAGAGTTATCCATTGGAAAAAATACGGGTGCCATGTTTGACGATCGTCATCAAGTTATAGGCGGTAATATGACAGATAAAGCACTTCTTACCTTTTTAGGAGAAGAAACTTTTACAGCTTTAAACACAAACGATGACAATGCTGTTACAGAACAACAAGAGTTCAATAGTGCAAATAAGTTTAGCCAGTCTTATATTGAAGCGAGAAAGACTACTTATTATAAAGGCGCGCCAGAGAGAATTTTAGAAAAAGCGAAAGTTTGCTTAAATGAATCTGGTGAAGAAGTACCAATTGATGAACAAGTATTAAATGCTAAAATCGATGATTTAGCCAATCGTGCAATGCGTGTTCTTGCATTTGGATACAGCAAAAAAAATATGGTACAAGATGAAATCAATGATGATATTGTATTAATTGGTCTTGTCGGTATCCGTGATGATGTTCGACCAGAAGCAAAAGAAGCAATCCGTGATGTAAAGGAAGCGGGAATCCAAGTTGTTATGATTACGGGAGACCGAAAAGAGACAGCGGTGGCTATTGCAAAAGAGGCAGGATTATTTGGTGATGAAGGCGATATTGCTATTACTTCTGCTGAATTAAATGCCATGAGTGATGATGAAGTAAAAGCTATTATTAAAAATATTCGTGTTATTTCTCGTGCCCTTCCAACCGATAAGAGTCGTATGGTAAAAATTTGCCAAGAGTTAAATCTTGTTGTTGGTATGACAGGAGATGGTGTAAACGATAGTCCTGCATTAAAACAAGCGGATGTTGGATTTGCTATGGGGAGTGGAACTGATGTAGCAAAAGAAGCAGGAAAATTAGTTATTCTTGATGATAATTTTAATTCCATTAAAAATGCCATTTGGTATGGTCGTACTTTGTACATTAATATTTTAAAATTCTGTAAAATGCAGTTAGTGATTAATGTAGCGGCAGTATTAGTATCAGCCATTTGTCCATTTATTGGAGTAGAAGCACCTTTAAAAGTAACACATCTTTTATGGATCAACCTTTGTATGGATAGTTTAGCATCGATTATGTTTGCAGGAGAGCCAGCACTCCATAAATATATGCAGATGAAGCCAAGAAGAAGGGATGAGAGTATTATTAGTAAGCCAATGGCGATACAAATTTTAATTATGGGCGGTTGGCTCACGATTATGAGTATCCTCTGGTTTAAACTTCCTATTTTCCAATCCTTCTTTATGGTAGATGGAACGTTACATGAAGGACAATTTTATAGCGCTTATTTCTGCTTATTTGTATTTAGTTTTATGGTTAATGCATTAAACGTAAGAAGTGATAGTTTCAATGTTTTTGAACACATCAAAGAAAATCCTGTTTTTATAAAAATTTGGTTTGTTATTATAGCAGTTCAAGTTGTTTTAGTATCCATTGGTGGAATTGTTGGTGAAATCTTCAGTTGTGAACCATTTGGATTAAAGGGATGGGGAATTGTCATATTAATGGCACTTACGATGTATCCTGTTGATCTCATTCGTAAATTGATTTTTAGACAAAAAACAGAAGAGAGATAATTTTACATAAAAAAATGGTGGAAGAGAAAGTTGATGCACTTTTTCTCCCACCATTTTTTGTCATTTACAATAAATTTATCCTAACATTTTTAAGAGCATATCGATTTGTTG
>DVIZ01000094.1 GCA_018710905.1 Candidatus Scybalomonas excrementigallinarum
CTTTTTTAAACATAGTACAAGCTATGTTTATTTCTCATGCATATTTTTTTGTTCCACCAATAATAGTTACTTTTCAAAGTACAATGCCAGGGTTTCGCTGGCATGATTACTCAAGATTCCGAGAGATCATAGCATAATGTCATCTATTATCATCGTTTCTTCCATATCTATAATTCCAAAATGATGTTCGTAATAAATATCCACTTCATATGGAATCTCTAAAAACATTTCCATTAGAAACTGCACTTTTTCGTTCAATTCTTTTCGTTCCCGTTGACCGATAAAAATTAAAATTTCATGGGCATTTTGGTTGCTATGATATACAATATTATTGAAAATCAATGCCTCCATCATATCTTTAAATAAATCGAGGGAACTTCCTGTTTCGTACTGCCGTAAAAGCCCACTTAAAATGACTTCTCGTTCTTCTCTATCAAAGTAAGAAATCCTTTTTTTATTCTCTTCTCCAAATCTTCCATTTTGAAAATCTTTGTATAAAAGCTTTTTATAATATTCTTCTTTCGTCATTCCTGACAAAACATCATTTTGTGCTAATTGATGAAAAATCAAATTCGTAAGACTTTTTCTAAGCTCTTCATATTCCGTTAAGTTTGGCTGAAACATATCTTTAAAAATGTCAAAAAAACGATAGTACGGATTCACTTCAACGATACAGTCATCGGTTAACTTGGATTGATTCAAATAAACATTTGAAATCTCCATATAGGCGCTGTAATGTTTCGCCATCTGAAACCGTAATTTCTTTTCTTCTATCTGCTCTTTCTTTGCTTGTAATAAAACATTCCACAAATAATTCATACGAGTTTTCCCCCACACCGATATTCGGGATAAAAGGCTTGTAATTCAGATGCAATAAAACTTGCAATATCTCTTAAAATCCATGTTTCTTTCCAGATCGGTTTAAAATATAAAGTGAGAAAACGTTTTCCATTACTTTCTCGAATCTCATCTACCATAAAGAAATTCATAGAATACGTTTCTTGATCCACATTTTCTTCTAATTTACAGCCTTGATATTCTAAGTAGTTTTCTAGCCCAAATCCTCGAACAAAACGTTCGATTTCTCCATAGGTTTTGATTGGCTGACCGACTCTTTTATGAAACCGTTCAGAAAATCCATCTTTTCTTAAATTTTCCATAATCGGATAGCGATACCGATCAATTTTTCTTCGTTCGCCTTTTTGAATCATCGTAATATCCCACTTCTTTGCATTGGGAATCATTCCTGTAACGATCAAAGACTCTTTATTTTGCCGAACATTTCGAATTCCCGATTTTTCTTCTACTAAATACGCATTTTCTTCTCCATAATCACCAATAAAAATCGTATGCTCATAGCTTTCATGATCATCGCACGCCACAGGAAAACCGATACTATCAAGGAGTAAATGTCTCACATTCCAAATAGGAATCATGTTGTCATACACGCTTGTTTCTAATTCTCCAAATGATACTTGAAATCTTTCAATCTTATCTCCTTTTAATTCTTCTGGAGCTTCGGTTAGAATCAGATCAACCATCTTAAATACATAAGGAGCATTGACAGTTTTCCACGGAATTCCATTTTTCATAAATAAATGATACAAGTTCTCTAACTCTTCCATGTAACGCCGATTTCTTCGCAATGTAATGGTCACTTCTTGCTCATTTTCTCCATATAAAACACATGGATAAGATAGATTCTTTTCTAAAATTTTCTCAAGTTCTAATACATCACACTGAATAAAGACTGTGGCTAGACAATATTCTCCTTCTTGTTCTATCGCTTCACAAACTTCTGAAATTTTATGTTCTCTTTCCTCTTCATCTTCTTTTCGCATCGCAGACATCAGATGATGGGAAGGATCAAAATACTCTCTTTCTACAATTCCAGTCTGAATGAGATAGCGATTAATATCATAGGCGAGATCGTCCATAATTCGCTTTTCTAATCGCTCATACATTTGTAAGTTTGTTTCATAAAGAGATAAAAAGACCCCCTCCATCAGTTCTTTAAATGCTACCCTTTCTTTCAGACTTCCAATGCTTTGAATCTCATCTTGAATCATTTGTTTCATTTCTTCTAACTTATCTTGATCCATCTCCTTTACCCCCTTTGTTTCTTATGATGATTGCTCTTTGCCTTTTTATTCTTTTCTATCTTTTCCTTCGTTTCTTTTTACTTTCTTTCTCCGTTACTTCCTTCCATCAAAGAAGTTTTCCTCCCATGTATCGTCTTCAAAGTCAAAGAAAACTTCTTCACCTTTATAAAGCAGTTCGCCTTCTCTTAAAATCGGCAACACATAAAATCCCCATTGTTTTTTGGATGCCCATACAAAGAATTTCATTTCTCCTTCTAAAATAATATCCGTTTCCTCTTGGATAACACTTCCTGCGTACTGGGCATCGATTTCTTCTTGGGTTGTCTTGCTAAACTTACTTGTTTCGTAAGTAAAATAATAGGTTTTTAATACGTTCTTATGTTCATCCCGCAAATAGAGATCGAGCTGTCTGCCAATATGAAACCTAGAAATGCATCCGATCGTTTCTCCTTCATCAAAGCTATGGATTAGCACTTTTTCCTTGTTTTCATGGGTAAACGCCATAATTTCATATGGCAATGTTCGAACATCATACTCTTGCTTGATTTTCATATATCCTAACTTGTGATGAAAGAAATACGATAATGCTCCTTTTAAACAGCAAAGTTTTAATTCTTTGTTATCTTCGTTTCGCTTTGTGCTTTGAATCAATCTTCCAGGCACATATTCCTTTAACGCCTCGGTAAAAAGCCTTGACCGACATGACTGACCTGTTAATTTAATCATGTCATAATTTCTTAGCTGTCCTTGCTGAAACTTAGGCTCTAAAAATTTCCCCATAATGGCATAAATTTCATCTCTAAGCAATTCTTCCACTTCGTATAAATAAAAGGAAATCGAAATCGGCTCTTTGATCTTTGTAAATTGTCTTCCATCAAAAATGTGAAGTCTCCATTTATCGAAAAAGAATGTTTTTCTTTTCTTGTTTTCGATTTCCTGTTTCTTGTCCTTGTCCATATGTAAAATAAGTTCATATTGAATATGGGACTGAAAAAATGATGTCTTAATTTCTTCTGCCACCTCAAACAAGTAATAATAATTGTTTTTTACGAAAAAATACTGTTCTCTTGTAGCGTTTTCATAGTCTTTAAATCGAGTTGGCACGATACTTTCTGCTCTTTCATATGACTGTTGCAATTCGATCAACGGTTCGTCTATCTCATTTCCTGCTTGTAAAGCATTTACAATTTTCACTTTTAACAACTGAAGTAACCGAAACGTCAAGTTGTTGCCACCAAAATTGGTATCTCCATTTTCATATTGGGTTTCTAACTGAATGTCATAGGAAATTCGGTTGTTATCGATACAAAATTTCCCTGCCATCAAGTCTGTCGTACCACCACCACAGTCGATTAGTAACGCCTCATACCATCTTCCTCTTTCGTAGACATCTTTTTTCATTAACGTATCAATGCTGTTAAAAAGAACTGCCATTCCTTCATCTAAATCACATTCCACTTCATATTCCGGCAGCAACTCTTTTAACACAGTTGCAAATTTCTCTTTTTGCCGAATCGGCGTCAAAAACTGAATCGTAGAAAATTGGCACTTAAATTGATGGGTTGCGATTGTTAATAGATAATGAAAAAAGGCTTTTAACATTTCTTTTCGTTCCACTTGATAAGGAAATCCATTGTCTAATAAAATTTTTTCCTTTCGTTCTACATCGCTAATCCACCGTTTGATGTCATAAAAAATCGGTATTTCCTGTTCTAAATAGTGGTTTTGTTTTTGACGAATTGCCTCATATCCAAAGGCAAACTCTTTTTTGTCTCCTTGAATGTTTGTAATCGCGATGACACTTGGAATCATTTCTCCATAATCAGACTGTGCAATCTGAACACTTCCATCCACAAAACAAACGCCCATCGTCGTATTGGAACTTCCAAAATCAATGACAAGTGGGACATTTGCTTGTTTCACTTCTCCTACTTCAATTTGCAATAATGGAATTTTTATTATGGATAGAGAAGCTGGCATTGTTTTTTGCTTGTTATGATAAATCTCGTAAATGCCATCGGATTCTTTGCTATTTGGAAAATAAATAAAGAAGTATTGTTTTGTTTCTAACGGCTTTATTTCTACTTCTTTTCCTTTGCATAAATAAAATTTCTTCTCTTTTTCTTTGACATAAAAGCATGTATCGACGTTCCATTGTTCATCTACAAGCAATATATTTCCTTCATATAAAGGAGTGCCTGTCGTTTTTACTTCATATTGATCCCATTCATTGACTTCCATATTGGGATAAAAAAAGAGGGTAGCTGGCATTTGAATAGAAGGATCTTCTACTAAGGAAAGTCTTGTTTGTTGAAGTGCCGTCTGTATGCGTTCTAACCCCTCTTCCTCATAATCTGTTATATGCTGATATTCATTTCTTCCACGAAATCTCATCAATAAATGGATGAATTCTTCTCTTTCTGAAAAATTTCCGTTTGGTACAACGAGCCGTTCTTCTCTACAAATTTCTCTTAGTTGAAATGTAGTCATTTTCTCTAATTCACTTTGGCGATACGTTGTAACCGCTCTTTCTTTCTTTTTTGGATATAATGTATACGAATATGGGCTCATTGTATCCATCCTCTCTTTCTCTATCACTTCTTGTACTAGGATTTCGCTGTGCTTGTTGTTGCGCTTGTTTTTGTGCTTTCTTTTTCATCATCGCTAGTACTGCTTGCTTCTGCCTTAGCTGCTGCACTTTCTTTCTTTTCTTTCGCTTTTTGTCCAGCTTTGGCTGCACTAATTTTTTCATTTAAATTATCTGCCCTATCTGCTAACTCAAGCCGAATATAAATCGCTTTTGCCGTTTGATAATAGGTAATGGCACTTTCATACTCTTCTTCTTTCAAAAGTTCATTTCCTTTATTTTCCAAATCAATGGCATTTTGCTGATCGTTTAATTTTTGTTGTTGTTCTAATTCTCTTTGTTCTTCCTCTTCTTGTTTTTCTTTTTCTTCCTGTGCTTTTTGTTCCTCTTCTTCTTGTTTCTTCTGCTCCTCTTCTGCCTCTTGTTCTTTCGCTTTTTGCTCTTCTTCCTTTTGCTCTTTTTTCTCCAGCATCTCTTCTGCTGCTATTTGTTTATTTAATGCCTCTTCCTTTCCTTCTTTAAAATATAAGGAAGAGGCTTTTTCTCTTGCTTCTTTATAATATGTAATCGCTTTTTTTAAATTTCCTGTCTCTTCTTTTTTCTCACCAAGCGTTAATAAATCATAGACACTAAGGTATCCTTCTGTCTTATTTAATTGTTCTTCAATATAATCCATTCCAACATTTCCTGCCTCATTGGACAACGTTCTTGCTATGAAATAAAGCTCTTGTGCTTTTTCATATTCTTCCTTATTCATGCTCTCATCGGCTAATAAAACTTGTTCTGCTAACTTTAAATATTGATCGATCTCTTCTTTTTCCTTACCTTTTTTAAGATCCACTGCTAACTTTTTCGCTTCTTCATATTCCTCTGACGCTTTTTTGAAATTATCATAGGACAAATACGTTTCTCCACTTTCCATATAGTTGACTAACTTTTCTTCTTTATTTTTCACAGAACGGTGATAAAAATAAATGCCAACACCGATTCCTCCAAGTAGTAACACAAGAGGCAACACCACCATTAAAATCTTTTTTATCGAAACCTTTTTCTTTGGAGACTCGTATACTTTTTGAACAAAAGTTACGGCTAATGTATAATTATCAATGGTATCTTTGTGCTCTTCTTGTTTATCAAGAATCACATCTTCCACTTTTTCTAAAATTTCTGATGGTTCTTTTGCCTCTTTCTGTATTTGTAAAAATTCTGTCTCTTCACATCGCTCCCAAACACCTCTTGTGGCAATAGAGAAAACATCTCCATTTTCCAATGAAATCTTTTTTGATACAATTGGCCTCGGATTTCCTTGATCCCCTAAATAGGAATACAAATTATTTCGTTCTTCATGCTGCGCCACTTGATCAAGAACAATGTTTTCTTCTTCAAGCAAATTTTGTGTTAATGATTGATCTTTTGACTGTATCAAAAAACGATCATTTCTTAGTAAATAAAAACGACTATTCCCAACATAGCAGTATCTGATTTTTTGGTAATCGGTTACAACAACGAGAACGGTTGCTTTTAGGTTTCTGCCACCTTTTTGTTGCTTTAATTCTTGATGAGCCTTTTTTATTAACTGTTTGAACGTTCTTTTTCTCATGGAGGGTTGTTCTACAAAATGACGAATCATACTTTCTACTACTAATTTTGCACTATTCGTCTCCTCTTCTTCATCAAGACTATCTGACAACACATAACAAGCATAATCATCCATTTCCACATAGCCAAAATAGTCACGATTGGAAAGTTTTTGCCCTTCTTCCGATATATATTCTGTTTGAAAAGAAGAATTTATCTTTCTCATGTCATACCTCCACTTTCAAAAGGAATACCGTTCCATTCTCTTTTTCTACTTCTCGTTTTTGTTCCGCTTCCATTACGATCTGATCGACCTTTTCTTTCAATGTATCAGGCTTTCTTAATATATCTTCAATGCGAGCCAGACTCACTTCTTCATAAATCCCCTTTGTCATAGCGAGTACATAATCCCCTTGCTTTACTTGAATTGGAGGATTGCTTTTTTCCACTTCTTTGAACCCTTCTTTTCCAACATAGTTCCAAATCGTTGTTTCTTCTTTACTCCATATCGCTTCTGTCTTTGAAAGACTTCCTTCATAAAACGCTTGCTTTGCCAACATGGCAATCGTCTGTCCTTTGCTAATCGGAATCAGCTCTCCATTTCTCATAAATAATAATTTAATATCTCCTGCCAATGCATAATGAATCGCTTCTCCATCATAGAAAACTGCTAGCACACTCGCTCCCCCTTTGCGATCACCAAGGCTTTTTTGTACTCTTTCATTTGCCTCTAAAAAACTTGACTGAAAGAAATAATCTGTCTTTTTTAGTACCTGATAAGATTCATAGGCATCAAGTATCGTATCGGTTACTAGCCTTGCACATACTTGACCTGTATTCTCCTTTCCAATTCCGTCAGCAATCACTGCTAAAAGTCCTGCTTGGCTTTCTTCTATTTGTATTACATCTGCTTGTAATTCCTTTGTCCCTTTTGTTTGGCAATAAGCGAATCGTTCCTCTTGTTCATTTTGTACTTTTTTAAAACTTATAGAAGAACATACCCTTCCAATCACTGCAACACTAAGGCAAATACAAGCGACACTTTCGATTATTGTCATATTTTTCACACATTCCATTCAAAGTTTTCTCCGCAAAGCGGAACAAATAAAAATCGACTTTTTCCTAGTTCAATCACATCATATGGCTTTAACTCTGTTGGCACATAGATCGCCTCCTCATTGAGGTAAGCAAGCCCCGCAGAATCCCCCGGCAAAATTACCGTATTCCTCTTTTTTTGATCGTATACAATGATTGTATGATTTTTACGGTTAATGCCATTGTCACCTAAAATCTGGATGTCCATATCATCCCCACGACCTACAAAATTTTTTCCATTATGAATTTTATAGTCCATACCAACTCTTGCTCCTTCAATGCAGACAAGCCACCCGCAAACCGGTTGTACTTCTTCTTGCAACACATCAATTGGTGGCTCAAAATCAACAGGTTTCTTTCTCTCCTCCTCTTCTTCTAATTTCATCTTGCAATACGGACAAGTTGCTCCATATCTCCTGCCATTATAGACATGACCATTGGGACATCTTACTAAACTCATTGTTTTCTCCTTTTTCCTTTTTCTCTATTTCCCATTGTATTTTTTCATTTTGTCTATTTTCTTTTTTCTTCTCCTATGTCAGTAAAATCTTCGTGTTAGCAATATATAAGATATCCCCTGCTAACACTTTACAAGGTCTTTTCATCACTTGATAACAGATCCCATCTTCTACTTTCTTGATACGAATCCCATTTTCCAAACTTAAATCTTCTACAAACCAACTGCCAGAGCTGTAATTAAGTACTGCATGACAGTCTTCAATAAGTGCACTATAGGCACAGTCACTGAGATCCACATCCACATTTTCTTCTTTATTCTTTTTTCCAATCACAAGTGAGACTCTTCCTGCCATATCCCATGTTTTAATTGGTCTCCCCGCTTCATCCAACAAAACAAGCTGTCGAACTTCTCCTATCGCCGTTATTTCTTCTCTCTTCTTTTTTCTTGTTCCTTTTTGTATTTGGATAATTAAATCACATCCAACAAAGAGCCATCCAATTATTGCTACGATTGCAAACGGCTCATGAAGTATGCGTTGTTTTAATTGGAAGTACGTTATCAATAAAAAAATACTTAAAATACCTAATATTCCAATATCCCAGCCAATCGCCTGTATATTTTTGTCTTTCATGCCTCTCCTCTTCTTCCTCCTTCTCATTTCTTTCCAAAAAAAGAGGCGAATAAATCTTCAGGAGAAATTGGTCCTGTTTGTTTCTTTTTTTCACTCCCTTTTTGCTGATAAGTCTCCATTCCTTTTCCCGCTTGAAACCCGAAAAACTGTTCAAAGGCCGTACCTTTGTTTAAATCCATTCCTCTAGTTTGCTCTTGTTTCTTTCTATTACCTTTTTGATTTTTTTGAAAATTGTTTTTTCTTTCTTGCTTTAAAAGAGATTCATCATATTGCTTTCGCTTTTCTTCTTCTCCAAGAACTTCATACGCTTCTTGAATTTGATACATACGGTTTGTTTTTTCTGGATCTTCTTTCACCACATCTGGATGATATTGCTTGGCTAACTTTCGATATGCTGATTTAATTTCTTTTTCTGTAGCCTCTTTTGACACTCCTAATATTTCATAATAAGTCATACATTTTATCCTCTTCTAATTGCTGGAACATGATAGAACAAATAGGGCCACCACTTCTGGCAGCCCCTCTTTGTTATACGCTATATCCACCTTCCACAGCGATCTGCGCCATTTTATCTTTTTTCTGTTTTATTATTAATGTAAACGTACCAACACCTTCTACATCTCCATAATGTTCTTTATAATCAACAACAAACGCATTTGGATAGGTATATTTTCTTACAACCTGTGATGCAGCGATGACTTCTACGGTCACTTTTCGGTAGCAATCGGCTTTTTCTGCTGGTACTAAAGACCAAAGCCCTAACTGTCTTGTAGCATCAAATGGATCTCCGTCCACAGCGGTTAAAATCTTTCCTGTAATTTCAATCGTACTTCCAAGATCCGTTGATCTGGCATTGGAATCATGTGGAATATCCGTTCCAAATTTTACTCCTGTTACAATTGTGTTTCCTAAATCAATAGTAGATGGTCCTTCCACTTTTAATGTAAATCCCATAGTCTCTTTCCTCCTTTTCTAGCAATTATTCTCCACTAAAACCGCCTTCAAAATTTAAAGAAGTCATCTTATCCTTTTTCTGTTTTACAAGTAAAGTAAATACCCCTGTTCCTGTTTCATCGGTAAAATCTTCTTTATAGTCCACAACAAAGGCATTTGGAAGTGTAATTTGACGCACAACTTGAGATGCAGCAATCACATCTACTTGTACCGTTCGATAGCAATCGGCATTTTCTGCTGGCACTAAAGACCATCTTGCCAATTTACTTGTGTCATCGGCAGTTTCTCCATCTACTGCTGCTAAAATCTTTCCTGTGATCAATAAGGTAGAACCAAGATCCGTCGATCTCGCATTGGAGTCATGTGGAATATCAGCAGTAAATTCTACATTGATAATGTTTGTTTCACGAAGACTCACCGATTCATTTCCTTCAATTTTCAAACGAAATCCCATAGTTTCTTTCCTCCTAAATATATAATATTTATAGTAATAGGCTGTTGCATAAGGCAAACAAGCCTATTTCTATCTTGCCATTCCTGCTTTTCTTGTAAGTTCGACTTTTAAATTTCTCGTTGTATTACTAAAGGTCACCTGCACATTACAAATGCCATTTTTTTCGTCAATACTATAGTCTAGTTCATCTCCATCTTGTAAAATAGAGTTAATATGCTGACGATTGGAATCCCAACGGCTCTTTTGAGAACTTGGATTATTGCTAAAGAAACTTAAAATCTTATCCTGCTTAAAATCACCGCTATAAAAACGCAACATTCTTTCAATATAGGCTACAACTAATGTCTTATAAATTGGTTCAAATTCGGTTCCATTGCTTAAAAGATTTCTCGCTTTATATACCATAATGCTCTTAATCTCTTTTCCTTTATGCTGTGCATTGTCGGAAGTAAAGACGAATCCAAATCCTGTATGATTGATAGAGTTTTTAATTGCATTTGTAAATCCTGAAATCTCTTTTGTCATACTTGTTGTTGTAAGAAGAGAATTGTCATCTGCTTCGATATCAAAACGAACCCCTGGATATTCACTTGTTGTATTGTTGAATCTTTGTTTTAAATATTCTGGACACTGCCATGCTGCTACAATACCTGCTGCGCTATAAGCCGCTCCAACATAAACACCTTCGATCCACATTTTCATAACATCTTCTTTTTCCTCAGAAAGTGTTACGTTGCCTTCTTCATCCATAATCATACGCTTATCTAAAATAAGACCTGATTTATCTTTTGGAATAATCGTAATGTTTGGAATACATGGAACGACAAATTCACTATAATCTTTCTTCATTAACGGAGTACATTTGTCTTTAAAAATGCCAATTCCTTCTGTTGCAATATAATTAAAGGTTGTTTCTTCTCCGGTTACAAAACTAAAGAATGTCGTAATTTTATATGGATAGATGGCATTCATTAAGGTAGCAAGGCTTTCCATAGAATTTGCGCCTTCTTTTTTCACCTTTTCATTTCCTGCAAAACGAGTTCTTTGTAAACGACCACCACTTGTCTGATTTAATTCCACATCCGGTACAATTCCAAACCAGAATGTATTTTCAAACTCATTTTTATCGTTTGTTGTGTTTAAATAAGTAAGAAGTCTTGGAAGGTTACTTGATTTTACAAGCATGTCAAGTGGTGTATTTGTAATTAAAAGTTTTGGTTGCATTCCTTTTTCTTTTACTTGATATTGGTCAAAGAATGCTTTTACACCAAGAATTTTTTCAATTAATGGTTTTACTGCTTTTACAAAGTCATCTTTGCTCTTTTTATAAAATTCTAAATAATGATTGTAGTTTTGCACTTCTACCGCACGATCTACACTGCTTTCCATTGTGGAAGTTAATGGACAGAAAGTACGAACAACTAACTCTCTTACATAGTCAGATGGATCTTCATTCAATGCGTCATAGTCTTCTTTAAATGTTTCAATCAAACTCATATTCACATGATCATCGACTACGGCAAGTTGTGTGCTTTCTTCTTGCTTCATCTCAAGAATTTTTAATTCTCCATCTTCTCCCATACTAAGGAGTCCTGCTTTAAATTCCTGTCCCCCTTGATTATGATCGCCATCTCCAAGAAGCAAACGGGTTTTAATGTCTTCAATGGCAAGCGGTAACATAGCAAGCACATTGTTGTAATTTTGACTCGCCTGTTCAAATTGATAATTTAACTTATCACCAAGGTCTAAGCGTTTTGGATCTTCTTCATCAAGTTCCATATATTTTCCATAAGTATACTGAATCTCTCTTCTCACTTGACGAATATCTTCCATAATTTTCTTTGGAGAAATCATATCTAAAATATTGCTAAATTTAAAATCTACGTTGGCAACTCCTTGTGCCCCTTTAGCATCTTGCAAAGTGATAAGCATATTTAATAAATCATTCATCTCATTTAACGGAATCTCTGTAATACAGTTATCCGGAATATTCTCTGGCTTTATTAAGCTGTATTGAATACTACCAGTAATGGCATCACACCATGAATATACGACAGGTGCAAATTTATCAAGGAACTCTTCAAAACTACCAACTAAAAGCTCCTCATTAATTTCCTTTATTTTGTCATCATCGAGACTTGTTTTTCCTCTTACATCTCCAATTAATGTCAATAAATTGAGTCTCTCTGGATTGATTTCAGAAAATAATATTGTCCGATTTGTCTGTGTAATTGTTTCCATACATCTTTTCCTTTCTTCTTCAAATTTTCTTATTGGAGCATTGCAATATAGTGCAACTCTAGCTCATATGTTTCATCAGGTGCTGTAATATAAATAATATCTCCAAACCCTACACTGTATTGTGTTAACCTACATACAATAGAGTTGCTTATCATAATTGAAGATTTAGAAGAGTGATACAAGATCATTCTCCGTTCTTCATCTGCAATCAAATAAATATTTTCTAAATCGAGCGTATCAACTGCTTCTTTATAATCTTCTAATAAATCTGCCAATCGAACTCGATTTGATTTGATACGATACATTGGAAAAGTAAGTGGCGGTATCTCTTGCTCTTCCTCTGGCTGTATTGTAAAGTAGGCATCTAATTTTCCTTGAAAGCGATTGCTTACTTTCTTTTCTGCAATCTTTTCAATTTCTGGTTTTGGTTTATAAAAAATCTTCCATAAAACGATCAGAATGACGATTCCTATCAATCCAATCAACCACCAATATGCTCTCCATAATGGTACTACCTGAATCTCATACATATAAGATAGAGCATTCGTTCCATCTGACACAAAGAGCTGTATTCGTTGTTTTCCAGATTTCTTTGGAGAAATCGTCAGTGTTTCGCCTTCTAAAATTACGTTTGCAACCTCTCCACTCCCGCTATCTCCAAGCGAAAATGTTAAAACATCGTTATTTTCATCTTGAAAATATTTCGGTAAATCATAGGTGATTTTTTTATTAAAAATTGTATAGGTATCTTGTGGCAAAGCTCCTGTTGGCGATGAATTTTCTACTTGTATTTTTGTCTGAAATTCATAGCTTCCAAGAGAATCGAATAAAGTTCCTTTTAACTTATAAGTACCCGACTCTGAGAATGCAATCGTTCCCGCGATCCCATCTTTATTTGTAGTAGTTTCCATCGTTTCTTCTTTTGTTATCTTCTTATCCACAAAATAGGGATTGATTTTCCACTCAAATTTCTTATAAAATTCTTCATCTGAAATCCGAGTTCCATCTTGTTGTTCAAAATAAATTTCAAATGGAATCTTATTCTTTTTCTTTCCTTCTGTTTCTATTTGCAATACAGGAGATAAATTCCGATAACTAATGAGATAAACTTTTAGCTTTTGATTTTCCGCCGTCCTCATTACAATTTTTAATTCTTTAATGGAGTCTTTTACTTTTGTAATCTTTCCAACGGCATAATGCTCTAGTCTCTCGGTTGCAATTGTTTGTTTCCCATACTGTAAAGAAGTCTCTCCTACTTTACTTGTAGAAATTAATAAAACATCCATCTCATCTAAATATGGCTCATCCAACCGATAACTAATTTCTTGTTCCCCATTTGCATATGTACTATTTGTAATTTCTTGAATCTTATAGGAAACATTTTGATCAAAAATGCCATATAGCACATCGATTAATGTTTCTGGACTTTTTGCAACATAGCTTGATGCCTTTGTCTGTTTTGCAATCTTCTCTAGCACTTTTTGATTCCCATCATAATCTCCAAATGCCACCGTATAAATCGGAATTTCTTCTTTTTCACAAGTTAAAACTACTTGCTCTTGTCTTTGCTTTGCTTCCTCTTCTTGTTCTTTTGAAACCTGCCCAAGATCAGTTTCTCCATCCGAGATTAAAACGAGTACCCTCTTATTCTTAGAGTCTTGTTCTACATTTTCATAGGCTTTTAAAAGCCCTAACCCAATGTCCGTATTTCCAGAATAGTCGGTATCTGAAATTTGTTTTTTTATCTTTTTTCGTTCTGTATTATTTTCAATAGAAATAGGGGATACTGATGAAACAATTTTGTCACTATACGCCACAAATCCTATTTTGATATGTTCTGTATGAATCGTATCAATAAAGGCACTCATCATATCCAGAGCCATCTTATTTCGATCATTAGAACGCATGGAGCCACTTACATCAAGGACAAACATAAGCTCTAATTCTTGCTTTTGACTTGCTATTTCTTTCGCATAAACAAAGTTTCCTGATATGCTCGATAATAAAATTGCTATAAGCATAATGACACAACGAAACTTTATTCTATGCCCTATTTTTTTGTTTCTTTTTTCTGCTTTTATTTGAAACATCCTTTCCTCATTTATGATACTTTATTTTATTTTTTTGTTTTTCGATTCTATTTTACAAAATGCAAGAAAAAAAGAGTATGTCGCTTCTTAAGAAAAATTATTTTCCAGAAACGCCATACTCTTTTTATCTATTTTTCTTTATAATACTAGTATTACCATATCATCTGTAATTAAGGAGGTTTTAACTATGAAGAATTTAAAGAAAATCATTTGTTTTGTTTTATTATTTACAATCTTAATTCCAAATACTGTACAAGTGTTTTCCACAGTCACTGAAGAACAAATAGCTCCAATCTGTGAACTTAGACCTGAAAAAAAATAACCCTTCTTTAAATATCCCACAATTTTCGTTTTTCTTTTATCATCTCTTTTACTTCTTCATCTCTATAAAATTCTGCAATGGAAGAGGATTGTCGAAAGAATAAATTACAATACATTTTATATTCTTTTTTCTTTTCCTCTTCCTCTTCTTCTAAGAACATTTTTCCATAGCACCACCCAATATTAAAAATTCTACGACATAAGTCACTTGATTGTCGATACATCATCTGAATTATAATACTAGCTCTACTCTTCTCCATAGATGCCTCATATCGCCCCAATAATCCATATACTTGAGATAAATTATATAACACTGTTTTATAGATTCCTGCACTAGAGAACTGATAAAAATCCCTTAAGTATCCTTCAACTTTATGATAATATTTTAATGCTTCCCTATATTGCCCTTGTTGATGGTATATACATCCAAGATTCATCAATAGCACTAATTCTTCTCTTGTAAAAAATCCACTTTCATCTCCTTCTTTTTTTAATCGCTCCACATCT
The DNA here is from genome assembly GCA_018710905.1 of Candidatus Scybalomonas excrementigallinarum. Taxonomy (GTDB): domain Bacteria; phylum Bacillota; class Clostridia; order Lachnospirales; family Lachnospiraceae; genus Scybalomonas; species Scybalomonas excrementigallinarum. The sequence goes on from DVIZ01000094.1 coordinate 15,021, forward strand.
TCTAACGTCAATGATAGTAAAGAAAATATTTCTTTACTATATTCTGCACCTGAAATCTCATTTCTCTCATCTTTAATAAACAATTCTATTTCTCTTACATATTGTTCATTATAAGAATTCGTTAAATCTATTTTCTTTTTTAAAATGTTTAATAACCTTTCTGCTTCATCTACCTTATGAATTCCAATATAAAAATCAATCTCCCACCTAAGCTCTTGTACTTCAAAATCTTCTCCCCGAATGGATAATTGATAGTAATCCGTCTTTCCAACTAACCCAAGACTTTCTAAAAAATATTGGCTACTTGCCTTTCTAGGAGTTCGTTTTCCATTCTCGATTTTAGAAAGTCCTGACTGATCCCCTATGACAGCGATTCCCTCCGTAACTCCCACCACATCCTCTTGGGTCTTTCTATGATAGTTTCTTGTATATTTAATCACTTCATTAATGGAATAGGTGCCATTATACGTCCGTATATATCGTTTTTTCTCCCGAGATTGTCTATTCTGTTCTTCCCAAAATTCCAATGTTTCTAGTAACGTATCTATATTTTTTATAGAAAAAATAGAATTGAGAGAAGATATCTCTTGTTTCCTTTCTAACTTTTTCAATAACTTAAGAAAATCTTTTAAATAGTAGGTACTTCTTTTTTCAATTAATTCTTGAATCCCTTGTTTACAAAAAGTAATACTCTCGCCATACTGTCTTTCCCTATAAAAAATGGACGCTATATAATATAAGGCTTCTATGTAAAATTCAAGACGATATCTCTTATCTGTACATCTTTCTTTTACATAAAGAAATAACTGATTCCAATAAGAATAAAGAGAAAAAATCGATTGTTCCCCTTCCTCGAACCAAATTTCCCCTATTAAATATAAGATTCTCAATTCATTTTTTGAGACAACGACATTGCCTTTAAATAACGTTTCCTGTCTATAAAACTCTGTCTTTGCTAACCCTTCTATGCCCACGACAAACGCATGAAAGTTTTTCTTCACCCCTTTGTTTGCCAAGGCTCAAAATTTTATTTTAGTTCTTTAAAACTTCTTCTAAATATTGCATGGGTTTTAAACCGATTAAAAATCTCTTCTTTTTCA
>DVIZ01000095.1 GCA_018710905.1 Candidatus Scybalomonas excrementigallinarum
CTTTTTTAAACATAGTACAAGCTATGTTTATTTCTCATGCATATTTTTTTGTTCCACCAATAATAGTTACTTTTCAAAGTACAATGCCAGGGTTTCGCTGGCATGATTACTCAAGATTCCGAGAGATCATACAATATAATTTCTTATTGTTTTGTTATTTACATCCATTTTACCATACCATTTTCTTCTTTGCAATTTTTTTCTGATTTCTTTCGTTATCTTACTTAATTTTTTTGAATTATTTTTATTTCTTTGTTTTTCGACTCTACAAGTTATTGAAATCTCTTTTTTTATCTCTCTCTTATTTTTCAAACAACAGATAGGAAAACAAGACATTTTCATCAATCGATTTCCTGTCTTCTATCCATACTAGAACAGCGAAGTAACGCTTCTACTCTTGCTCGCAAAACCATTAAGCTAAATGGTTTTGTCACATAATCGTCTACCCGTAATCCTAATGCCTTTATCATATCGATCTCTAAATCATTGGTAGTTAAAATTAAAATAGATTCTTTGCTTTCTTGTCGAATTTCTTTCAAAAAATCATATCCAGAACCGTCTGGCAAATTGAAATCTAAAAGCACCAAATCAAACGATTCTTTTTTATAACGGCTTCTAGCTTCCTCTAAACAAAAGGCTTTCTCAATCTCATATTCCGCTCGCCCAAGTGTAAGGCAGATTCCTTGGTTTAACACTGGATCGTCTTCTATAATTAAAATTTTTTTCTTTTTCACTCCATACGACATATTTCTCATTTTCCCTCTTTTTCTACTCTATTTCGACTGATAAGGTAATTTATCCAACACCTTTTAGAGCCTTATCTCTATTTAATTTCATTATATAGCAAAAAATAGAACCGTTGCATTCTTATTTTTTGAATATAACGGTTCTATTTTTATTCTACGATAATTTCTGACGATTATAAGAATCTAAGTCTACCTATATAGCTATTCTTTCGGATCGAACTTTTCGAATAAATCCATTTTCTTTTTTTTCATTAAATGATATCCAACATAGATGACAATACAAGCGATTAACACTTGTGGTACGCGATACACGAGACTATAGATTTGATTATAAATAAACCATGGCATAATGTCTTGTAATAACCAGAAGAAGTTTTTCCATAAAATATCAACACCAATTAAAATTAATACAATAGAGATCACTTGTCGTTCTTTTCCATTAAATGCATGTTTCACACTTTCTATCGTTTCATGAGAAACACAATAATGATCTTCTAACGCATAAAATTCTTCATCTGTTAGACTATTTTTGTGAATGGCATCAAAAAATGCATAGCACCAAATAATCGGCAATAAGAAAATGAAAGATGAAAAATCCAACCAACTAGAAATACAAATGACTAATGCAAACATTCCCATTAAGGAAACTCCTAGTTTCATAAACCCCATATACATTTGTCCTGCTCCTGGAATTAATGCAAATAAAAATGTTAAAAATTTTCCTTTCTTCTTTATCATAAAAAATCCTCCTTAAATACAAATTGATTTTCAATTTCTTTTAATTTTTGTTGAACGGAATCTCGAAGTTTGATGGATTCTATTTGCGTCTTCTTTGGAAAAGAATCAATCCTATTAAAAATCGATGGATTTCCGAACAAAAGTAGCAGCGAAGCAACCATTCCAATTCCCACTTTTGTACAATAGCGGTAGAAGACAAAGTATTTCTTGTTATCCGCCTGTTGTATGGCATCTTTTTGCTCCATAATCGAATCTTTCATAGCAATTGGTGCTTTGATTAAATGTTCTTCCATGATCTCACTATATTTCATAGCACATTGGTCGCATTGTGCTATATGCTCTAATAGAGATAACTGTTGTTGTTCCGATAACGAATCGGTAGCAAACTGCCTTAATGTTATTTCATCAATATGCTCATTCATTCTATCCTTTGTCCTCCTTCCATAATTTTCGAATCATAGCCTTTGCACGATAGATCTGAGTTTGAATGGTCTTTTTGTTTTTGTTATGTAACGTGGCGATCTCTTCTGCTGTTTTCTCTTCACAAAAATGTTCCATTGCAACTCGATCGTATGGCGGCTTTAACGTCCTACAATAGCTTCTTAAACGCTCTTCTACTTCTTTTTCCTCCACCATCTTTTCAATGGATTGATCTTTGGAAGGTTCTCCTAATAATATTTGTTCTTCGACAACTTCCAATCTTGCTTGTTTGCTTTTTTTATAATCTAAACAACGATTCGCAGCAATTTTTGTAAGCCAAGCCTTTTCATATTTTCCATCAAATTGCTCTTGATTTTTATAGGCGAGCAAAAAAGTTTCTTGCGTCAAGTCTTCTGCCTCAAAATAATCTTTTGTCATTTGAAAACAGATGGAAAAAATTAAGTTGCCATAGGTATCGATCCAATGCTCTAATAAATCATCTGCATGAATATTCTCCACCCCCTATCTCACTTATTGAGACCTTTTCAATCCTCTCTTTTTCTTTCTTCACTTACTATAACGACATAAAAGAAAAAAAGTCTTCAACTTTTTAAAAATATTTTTGAATCTTTTTTAAGGAAATCATCATCTCTTTTAATTGTTTGTTTTCCTCTTCCTTTGATTGGCGAATATTAGAAATTCTATTTTCAAAATAGACAATTAACTGCTCCACTAATTGTTTAATCGTTCCTTCACAAACCCCCTCATTTCTTCGAACTAAAATTTGCTTTGTCAGGCGTTCTTGCCCTTGCACTTTATGAAAGCCTTCCTGTAACCATCGATCCCCTAATCTTTCATCTTGTGCTCTCCCTAATCCCATATAATAGCAAAATGCCATTCGAAGATAACATTCCAATCCTTGATTCTCTGTCTTGCTGTTACAAGCCTGATCATAGTAATCCGCACTTATTTTTAAATTTTTTTCCACAACAACTCCTTCTTGATAAAATCTACCAAGAGTACAGCAGGCATCGTCATTGCCATCATTTGCAGACTCTTCATACCAAAAAAGAGCTTGTTCTACATCTTTTTTGGTCCCTCTTCCTAAATAATAATCATCCGCTAGATTATTTTTCGCCGTCAATTCACCAGCCAATGCACTTCTTTTATAATAAGCAAAAGATTTTTCTAAATCTTTTTTAGTACCTGTCCCATTTCCATAAGCATACCCAAGATAAAATAAGGCATCTGGATCTTCTATTTCTTCGATTAACTGTTGAAAAATCTGCACTGCCCTTTCATAATGAACTTCTGTTCCAATTCCATTCCAATAAAAAGTTCCCAAATAATAAATGGCATCGAGATCTCCATTTTCTGCTGCATCCTCCATTAATAAAAATGCCATTTCCTCATTTTGTTCCACTCCATTTCCATACGCATAGCAATTAGCAAGCAATCGTTGTCCTCTCGCATAATTGTCCTCTGCTGACTGTCGATAACACCAAGCAGCTTGTTCGAAATCTACAAAAACTCCAATTCCATGTTCATAGCACCAACCTAAATTACAATAGGCTGGCATATAGTGAAAAGAAATAGCCTGTTCATATAACCAAACCGCCTGCTTTTCGTCACTTTCAACGCCTGCTCCTGTTTCATAACACCAACCTAGGTTACAAATTCCCCATGGTTCTCCTTCTTTTGCGGAATTTGAAAAACATTGAAATGCCTTCTCTTCTTCCCCTTCCTCTGAGAAAAAGATACCAAGTCGACACCAATCCATTCCAGTCATATCCTTTTCTTCAATCTTCTCCATCTTTCCGAAACACTTTGGACAGTATGTTTCTTTTTCTCCCTCTTTGATACAATCACATTCTTCTTCTGTACAACGATATATCATAAAAAACTCCTTTCTTTTTAACAATAATAATACACTCTTTTCCTTCTCATCATTTTCTCATAAAATAACGATTTTTTAAAGATTCATTTTTTCTAGTATAATAGTTATGATAACGATAGTAATCACGCAAAATATCCTTTGACGTAACTAAAAAAGTGTGCAATGCACACTTTGCCGCGCGCGAGCAATTTGCGAAGCAAAATTATCTTCTTTGCGAGCTGCGCATGGTTCGCACGTAGTGCTTTTTTTATGTTATAGGATAACTCGCTTTGCGAGGAATTTCCTCGTATGTTAAATTAATATTAGATCCTTACTTTTTTCTTAAGTAAGTGTATACTGTCTTTAGGCACTGTGGATT
>DVIZ01000096.1 GCA_018710905.1 Candidatus Scybalomonas excrementigallinarum
CTAATTGATTTTTAAATTCGTCTGTATAAGTACGACGTGGTCTTTTTGTGGTCATAATAAAAACACTCCTTTTCTATGATTCTATTTTATATGACCTTAAAAAAACTGTCTAGTTTATTGTAACCGATCCAGATGTATTCAAAGTTCTTGAAGAATTGATTAAGTTTAAAGAAGCCTTAATGGATGCTATCCAAGAAGGAACACAAATGGAGTTAAGCTACGAAGAAAAAGCATTCTTTGATGTACTGACAGCAGATCCAGATGTGATTAAACAGATGGATGGTGAGATACTCATCAAGATAGCTAAGGAACTTACAAAAACTATCAAAGAAAACATGACTCATGCTTGGTATGAAAAAGCACAGGCACAGGCTAAGATGAGAAGAGAGATTAAACGACTTCTTAAAAAATATGACTATCCACCTAATAAAAGTGAAAAAGCTATTGAAGATGTACTAGAACAAGCTAAACTTCAGTGCCAAAATCATAGGTAGAAAATCGTAACAATCAGCAAAATAAAACTATATTATCAATATGAACCACTATCTTGAAGAGATTCAGGATAGTGATATTTTTTTGAAAGAGGGGAGCAAAAAGATAAGGAAGTCTTCATTAAAGAAGCCTTAATGCTTCACCAAGCACTGTCACTTTGCTCATCATTAGTGGAGGAAAATTTAAGGTTTGAAGTAACATTTTTTGAAGCAGTCAGAGTGCCTGTACTTCGTCTTTCTAATACGGGAGTTGGTAAGAAAATTTCATTACCCAAAATGAATGCTCGGATAAATGAACTTCTAAAACAGAGCATAAAAAGTGATGGTGTCATCAATTTGTTTTCGGATGTTAAGGAGGAATTTTCGCTTTTTGAACTGAAATTTCTCGAGGAAGTATCAAAAATGAAAGAGAAGAATCTTGCAGTAGAACTTTTGAAAAAAATTAATAGCGGATCAGATTCATATTTATCGATCGTTACATTTGCTACACGATACTCATGACTTAGGTGGGTTACAAAACTACCTGTTTGATATAAATCAATAACTTGTTGCTTGAATTCTTACGAATATCGGATTCCATTTTTTTGATATGTTTAATACAGTATAACATGCACTTTAACGAAAAAATAATTAAAGAATATGTAGAATCATTATATCTAAAAGTTTATAAAAAAGTACTTCCAAGGTACCTTTCCGCCAGACGCTGCGGTGTCTCCGCACACGGCGGTCACATATATAATATATGATTGTAGAAAAGAACTTCAACAGAAGTCTTTTTACTGGGATAACATAATGGTAAATCATCAAGAAAGGGGAACCATCATGTTTGAACAGTATGAAGAGGTGGTTACACCACAGGAACTCAGTGAAATGTTACGAATTGGTATGAATCAAACCTATAAAATTTTAAATGATGGATTGATTTCAGCCTATCGGGAAGGAAAGAGTTGGAGAATTTCCAAGCAATCAGTGATTGAGTATATCAGTAAAAGAAGTAAACAAGGTTAAAAGAGAAACGGACAGAGCAATAATGCTCTGTCCACTTTTTTTATTTACACGAAGGCAACGAGTCAGAAAATATGCTTGCATAAGTTTATGACGACTGCCCGTGAACGTGAGAAGTTCGCAAAGCATGCTTCTCATCGTTTTTCAAATTTAATACTGTGTTTTCGTAAATATTCGCTACCATAAGCTTTTTGCAATGATCCCATGATGGCTTCTTGCAGATGAGATAATTTTAATATTTCTGAATCCCAAATTTTCATAGTACTAGGATTGATATCTAAGGTCTTGCCAGTATAAAAATTAGTTGTATTAATTGCTAGATGGATATGGGGTTTCGCATAGCGAATAGATTTATCATATGGTTTTTGTGGGTCTGGGTCAAGTTTTTGTTTATCATGGATTGCATAGATATATTGATGTTCCTGTAAGCATTGACCAATATTTTTAGAAGTGATTAATTCTTGCATAATAAAAAAGGCATCATTGTCATTGATATTATATTCAGGAAGAAAAGTAATAGTAATATGCTTGATTGGTAAAATATTTAATTTGTCATAGTATTCTTTAACTTTCATAAATTGCAAAGTAATGAATTGATAGGTTTCTTCTGTTAAATTACCAGATGCTCCAAATACATTTCCACCATGCATCAAAGTAGAAGTTTTGCAAGGGTTTAGTATATATTTTATTGTGTTGTAAACAATTTCGGTTTGAGTTTGCTCTTTTTTATACTTATTGGTGATATGAGCATTAGAGGGAATAGGAGGTTGAGGGAGTTCTGTAGTTCCAAAAAGTTCTGTTCGAGCAAATTGAGTTAATTTTAAAATTGCCATAATTTTGTAATCCTTTCTTGTATAGCATTATAATCTTCTTTAGAAATATTTCTTGAAGATACTAAATTTTCTAGTAGACTCGTTAGTTCTTGTAAAGCAACAATATCAATTACATTTTGATTGGAAGAATAGAGTACAAATCGTATGTATTCACTAAGAGATTTATTGCATTGATTTGCTTTTTGTTTTAGAGTTTCATGTTCTTTTTCAGAAAATCTTATAGTGACTTTCTTTTCTTTGTTGTTCTTTTCCATAGATTATTTCTCCTTTTTTATAATTTATATATCAATCATATAAAAATAGATATAAATTATATGATTTTATATATTACATATAGAGTTATATAATGATTAATAATTAATTATTATATAAATTTATTATTTGCATTATATATTCTGTCTAGCAGTGTATCAGGATATAGGAGTTTGTCGGACATTTGTATATCTGACGTTTCCTACATCAATTTTATCTATATGTTATGTGACATTATAAAAAATGATATTCGATTATAAAACAGTATGGTTCGTTATGATAAAGTCAAAAATTTTGGTTATATATTATAAATATGAAACCAATAAAAAGATTTATTTTAAGGAGGAAATTTGTATGAGTGCAAATGTAGAATCTATGTTTTATGTAAGAACAGCTCCATGGCATGGCTTAGGAGTAGAGGTAAAGGAGGCTTTATCATCAAAAGATGCATTAAAAGTAGCAGGTCTTGATTGGAGAGTTTTACAAGAAGATGTTTATACAGACGGTGGTAATCAAGTAGAAGGATATAAAGCTAATATTCGTTCTAGTGATAGAAGCGTCTTAGGCATTGTAAGTAATCGATACCATGTGGTACAGAATGAAGAAGCCTTTGAATTTACAGATACTTTATTGAAACAAGGAGTTCGCTATGAGACAGCAGGTAGTTTACAAGGGGGTAAAAAGATTTGGATGTTGGCGAAACTACCAAGTGAATATATTATGCGAGGTGATCGAATTAGTCCTTATCTTGTGTTTAGTAATTCCCACGATGGTTCTGGTGCAATTAAAGTAGCATTAACACCAATTCGTGTTGTGTGTCAAAATACGTTGAATCTGGCTTTGAATACAGCACAAAGAAGTTGGTCTACAAAGCATACAGGTGACATAAAACAGAGAATGGAAGAAGCGAAAGCGACTCTCTTTATGGCTGAAAAGTATATGGAGCGACTAGGAAAAGAGGTAGAAAGTCTTAGTAAAATTAAAATAACGGATAGGAGAGTAGATGAACTGATTCAAGAATTAATTCCAATACCAGATGAAGCAACCACATTACAATGTAAAAACTTGGATAAGTTAAGAGAAGATGTAAAAATGAGATATTTCTATGCTCCAGATCTAAAAGAACGAGAGAAAGATGGATATCGTTTTATTAATGCAATTTCTGATTTTGCAACACATATGGAGCCTTTAAGAAAAACAGCTTCTTATAAAGAAAGGCTTTTTGAGAAAACATTAGATGGAAATGCCTTTATTGATAAGGCATACCAATTAGTGAAAGCAATCTAGGTGAAATAGGAGATGTAAGATGGAAAAAACAAAAATTTCAGTTGTACATTTAGAAGTTGTGAAAGAGCGAGAGATTCCATGGGAAGAAAAGCAAATTTTAGAACCAAGGGATGCAACAAAACTTGGATATAGTATTTTTAAGAAGTTTAATAAGGAATGTATGATAGCAGCATGTTTAAATGGGAGAAACGTGCCAGTTTCATTTGAAGTAATAGCCCTAGGGGGAAGTAATGAATGTCAAATTTCAATACCAGAAGTTTTTAAGACAGCATTACTTTCAAACTCTAGGGCTATTATTTTATACCATAATCATCCAACAGGAAATCCAAGTCCTTCAATGGCAGATAGAAGATTCACAAAACGAATCCTAAAATGTGGAAAATTTTTAGGAATTGATATTCATGATCATATTATTTTAGGGGATGAAGGGAATTATTATAGTTTTTTAGAAGAAGAAAAAGAACTTTGGAAAGAAGATGTTGTTCTTTGAAAAGGAAAAGTATCTGAGTATAGATAGAGATTTATGGAAAAGGAGAAAAGAAGATGGATTTAAGAAATTTCGCAAAGGTATTAGAAAATAAACTAAAAATGATTTATGGAGGGAATGCAAATATTGTCTTAAGAGAGAATCTTCTTTTGAACAAAGAAGAAAAATTACAGCTAGAAATTGCAGAAAAAGGAGAAGGAACAGGATTTATGGTAGGAGTAAAAACGCTTTTTGATTGTTTTCAAGAAGGGATGCAATTAGATGAGATTGTGTATGAAGTAAGTAAATTATGTGAAGAAAGAAAAGGAAAAGTAGAGAAAATCGAGCGTATCATGGCTAGAATCATGTCAGGTGATAAAGAATACATAAAACAACGTTTATATGTGGAACTTATTAACTATGAATGGAATCAGGAGAAATTAGAAAAAATTCCGTATGTAAAAAAGCTAGACTTGGCTTTGGTCTATCGGATTTTGATGGAACAAGATGAAGAAGAGAGGAGTTCTATTTTAATTACCAATGATATTGTGGAAAAATTACATTTAACAACTGAAGATCTGGCATATGCTATGGAGAATACAGAAAGATTGTTTCCAGCAAAATTACAAAGTTTGTCTGATATATTGGGGGTTGCCTTAGAAGAGGAAAGCTTTTATTGCTTAACCAATATGGAAAGTCAAAACGGAGCGGCCATGATGTTTTTAAGCAATAAGATAAAAGAATTCTCTAGAAAAAAGGGAAAATCCTGCTATATTCTTCCAAGCAGTGTCCATGAAGTTTTATTATTGGAAGCAGATAATAAAGAAGAAAAGAAGATATTCGAATCTATGGTAAGAAATATAAATGAAACAGAAGTAAAACCAGAAGATAGATTATCAAATCATATCTATTTTTACGATAAAGAAAAAGAAGAGATTGAGATCATATAATAAAAGAAAGGATAGAACGTTATGAGAATTTTATACCATAAGAAAAATTTAAGTAGAGAAGAGTGGTTACAATGCCGAAGAGTTGGTATTGGAGGTAGTGATGTTAGCATTATTGCTGGTCTTAACAAATATAAATCCATTTATGAATTATGGGAAGAGAAAACAGGGGAGGTTTCCTTGAAAGAAACGGCGAGTGAAGTGGCATATTGGGGAACGGTATTAGAGAATGTAGTAAAACAAGAGTTTATGAAAAGAACTGGCTTAAAAGTAAGAGCAAAAAATATGATTTTGCAACATGAAAAATACCCATTTATGATTGCCGATCTAGATGGCGTGGTAAGAGATAACACTGGTGAATTATGTGTTTTTGAAGCTAAAACAGCTATTGAATACAAAAAAGAAGCATGGGAGGAGGGAATACCAGAAGAATATCAATTGCAAGTACAGCATTATCTTGCCGTTACAGGATATAAGAAAGCGTATATTGCAGCATTGGTCGGTGGTAATAAGTTCTATTTAAAAGAGATTGAACGAGATGAAGAGATGATAGAATTAATCATTTCTATGGAAGAAAAGTTTTGGAATTGTGTTGTAGAGAAGAAAATGCCAGAGCCAGATGGTGCAGAGCGGACTGGAGAATGGTTGGACAACTATTATAAAAAGGTTGAGAAAAGCAAGATTTTATTACCAGAGGAGAGTAAGGGATGGATTGATCATTACTTAGAAGTTAATGAGGAGTTAAAAAGGCTGAATGAAGAGAAAAAAGAACTTGCTAACCGCCTAAAACTACTTTTACAAAACAAGACAGAGGGAGTGGTTGGAATGTATCAAGTTCGATGGAATCCAACAGTAACGGAACGACTGAATAGCAAAAAGTTAAAAGCAGAGCAACCAGATATTTATGAGCAGTATGTGGAGAAAATTGAAGGAAGAAGATTTTCAATTGCAGGATAAGAAGGGAATAGAAATGGAGTTAAAGGAAAGAATCAGTAGAAAGGTGAAAGAAATGGATAAAATTGTGAACCAAGAAGCGATTCCTAGTATGCAAGAGATACATAAGGATATCGTGGTACATAATCAAGGAGAACAGACATTGGCATCACAGACACAAGCACTAGAAGGATATGATTCTATACCACAAATGAATGTTTCTTTAAAACAAGCAAAAGATCGAATCAAGGAATTGCAAGATTTCATACGATATATGATGGTAAGTGGGATTGACTATGGAATCATTCCAGGATGTGAAAAGCCAGCACTTTTTAAAGCAGGTGCAGAAAAGCTATGTGATATTTATGGATTTTCAAGGACATTAGAAGTGACAAATCGTATTGAAGATTGGCAAAATGGATTCTTTCATTATGAAATTAAAGTCATTATTTGGAATAAAAAAACAGGAATGATTGAAGCAGAAGGAGTTGGAAGTTGTAATACAAAGGAAAAGAAATATCATACCAGTGATCCATATAATATTATCAATACCATTTTAAAGATGGCAAAGAAACGAGCTTTGATTGATGCAGTGTTATCAGCAACAAGAACGAGTGGAATTTTTTCACAAGACCTAGATGTGTGGAAAGAAAATTTAGAGAATAGACAGGAATAAATAAACGCTCCATGTTATTTTTAGTTTTAGAGCAAAATAGCATGGGGCAATATAGAAGTTGCCATAAGTTAGTCTTTTCGATATACTAGGAGATAAGAGATAGAAAGAGGTGGTAATATGTTTGATTTTTCTAGAGATATTTATAAAGAATTGCTTACTTGGAAAAAAGATAAAAATAATAAAGTTTTAGAGGTAAGTGGGGCAAGACAAGTAGGAAAAACATATATTTTGAAGAAGTTTGCTAAAGAAAATTTTACACACTTTATTTATATCAATATGGCAGAAAGTACAGGGGAAAAATTTTTACAGTGTATAAAAATTGCTGAGAGATGGGAGATTGGGGAGAAAGGATCAGAAAAACCTCTTCATGATGCAGTGAAATTATATGATGTGGATTTTATTGATGATGAGAATACGATGATTATGATTGATGAAATTCAGGAGTCTTCCTTGGTGTATAATAAAATACGAACATTTGCAAGAGAATTTAAGAGTTATGTTGTTGTAACGGGGAGTTATTTAGG
>DVIZ01000097.1 GCA_018710905.1 Candidatus Scybalomonas excrementigallinarum
ACTTGTGTTATAATTGTTCTTAAAATGTATCAATAAAAGTTTTTGGAATTCTAAAAAGTCAGTTGATACATTTTAGGAATGATTATAAGGAGATTTGTCATGAAATACATTGGATACCATAGAACAAGTACAAAAGAACAGAAATTGGATCGAGGAATCAATGAAATTGTAAATTTTTGTAAAACTCATAATATAATACTTTATAAGAATAAAGTGTATACGGATCAGCATACAGGAAAGGACTTTGATCGGATAAGATATACTCTGGTTAAAGAAGAATTATTAGAGCCAGGGGATGTACTGATCGTCACAGAACTGGATCGGTTAGGAAGAGATAAAGCAAAAATTTTGGAAGAACTCAAATACTTCAAAGAAAATCATATTCAAGTAATGATTTTAGAAATTCCTACAACTCTTATGGATTTTAGTAACTTAGATAATAATATGGCTCAAATGCTCATGGAAACAATCAACAATATGTTGATCGAAATGTATGCAGCACTGGCCCAAGCCGAAATGGAGAAAAGAGAAAAAAGACAAAGAGAAGGAATTGAAGCAATGAAAAGAAGGGGGGAATGGGAGAAATATGGCCGTCCAAGAAAAATGAATTTGAGAAGATTCAAAAGAGAATATGAAAGAGTGAAGAGAGGGGAGATTAGGCCGTTTCAGCTAAGAGATGAATTAGGATTAGCAACCTCTACATTCTATCATTATAAAAAACAAATTGAGGAGGAGAAGAAGAAATGAATCAATGGATTAATGCTATAAAAGAAAAAATAGATCAAATAAATAATGTTATAGAAATAGGGATTCTTATTTCTATACTGACTGTTATAAGTTTTATGTACATATATTTATAAATTTATCCTTTTACAATTAAAAGGAATCTCTTTTTCGTTAAGTAGACAGATTATAGATGTGAAAAGTATAGATATTTTTATAAATTTTATTGGTTTAAGTGTTTTTGGTATTATAGTATTTATTTATTATAAAAATATATTTAATAACAGAAAGAATACAGTTATATTCTTAATAATAACAAGCGTATTAATAGGTTTAGTTGAGATTTTATTAAATGTTGAGATAATTAACTGTATTAGTTCAATTATAGGACTTCAGATCTGTTTTTATGGAACTGCAAAGATTTGCAAAATTTATATAGATGAAGATATACCAGGTCAAAACCAGAATAATACAATATATAATCAGTTTTTTGCAAGAATTAGTTCTAATATAAATCAAATGATTGAAGCAAGGATAAGTATAGAAACTAAGAGACAGATAGCATTAATATTTCAAGGTATTTTATATTTTTTTATTATACTCATACCGCCAATAATGGCTGCAATGACTTGGGAGTCTATTCCTAAAAAATATACAATTATAAATGATGAAATAGTTTTATACAATAATAGTGAGCAATATTTGGTTACCGATTATAGGGAAGATAATGGAATAATTTACTATAATGGAAAAATGCTTGACCTAATAGAAAAAGGAAATGAAAGAGTTTGTGATACTGAAAAAAGAATATTACAGATAAAAAGGGACGACAATATGGCAATTAAAGGAGCAAAAACAATACAAGAGTATCAAATAATGAAATTCATTGAAGACAATTTTAAAGAAGGGAGTGTTTCTTGGAAAATTATGGATGACAATACATTTGAAGTCAAAGATAAAACTGGAGATACTATGACGATGACAATGGATGAAATAAAGAAAGGAAATTAAAGAACAAATGGGAAAGATTTTAGTAATTGCAGAAAAACCATCTGCGGGAATGGATATGGCAAAAGTGCTTCAATGCACGAAAAGACAAGATGGTTATATTGAAGGAGAAAAGTATATTGTTACTTGGGCGGTAGGGCATCTTGTGGGGCTAAAGTACCCAGAGGAACATGATCCAGAATTAAAAGCATGGAAGTTAGAAACTCTTCCTATGTTATTTGACATTAAAGATTCGTTAAAGATCCTACCAAACACAAGCAAGCAATTTAATATTATTAAAAGTTTAATACATAGAAATGATGTTGATAGCATTATTAATGCTGGGGATGCAGGGAGAGAAGGTTATTTAATCCAGGAATGGATCTACCGAATGGCAGGAAATAGAAAGCCCAAAAAAGTGCTTTGGGCATCTTCCTTAACTGATGAAGCATTAAAAAAGGCTTTTGATAATCTAAAAGATCCAAAAGAATTCATTGGGTTATTAGATGAAGCGGAAGCTAGAGCAGAGGGTGATTATTTGCTAGGAATTAACTATTCTAGGGCATTAACACTTACAAAGTCTAATGGTGTACCTCTTCGATACGGTAGGTGTCAGACTCCAGTATTAAATTTAATTGCAACAAGAGATAAGGAAATAGAAGAATTTGTGCCACAACCATATAGCAATATAAGTGCGGAATTTAATTTTCAGGGAAATATTTTTTCTGGAAATTTAATAGAGGAAAGTGGTAAGGTAAAGGCATTTTCTAAAGAGCAAGCGGATCAAGTTTTAGAAGAAATAAAAGGATATAAAGCAGTTGTAAAAGAGTATAAGACAGAAGAAAAAAGACAAAAAGCTCCATTGCTCTTTGATTTAACAACGTTACAAAAAACGATGAATAGCAAGTATGGATATAGTGCAAAAGAAACGTTAGAAATTGCACAAGGTCTATATGAAACACATAAAATTTTAAGCTATCCAAGAACGGATAGCAGGTACTTATCTGATGATATTTATAATGAAGTGGAAGAGCATTTAAAGAGCTGTTGCTTTGGAGAATATGAGCAGTATATTAAGAAATTAGATGTTTCTGCTCTTGAAAAAGATAAGCGATATTTTAATAATTTAAAAGTATCCGATCATCATGCTTTGATTCCAACAATTAACAGTAAGACAGCGGAAATTTATCCAACGCTGTCTGAAAGGGAAAAAAATGTGTTTGATGCAGTGGTAAGAAGTTTTGTTGCTATCTTCTTGCCAGAATATCAGTTTGATAAAACAACAATTCTTTTAAGTGTTAAGAATTATCTATTTAAAACAAGTGGGATTGTTATTAAGAATGTAGGTTATAAAGAAATCTACATTAATATAGAAGAAACTGAATCAAAGGAAGAGGAACAGGAACAAAAATTACCAGTTCTCTTAGTAGAAGATGCAGGAACCATTGAAAAATTACAAAGAAAAGATGGAATGACAAAGGCTCCAGCTCATTATACTGCAAATACAATTCTTGCAGCGATGGAAAAACTGAATATTGGAACGCCAGCAACTAGAGCGGAATTATTAGAAAAGCTCCAGAATCCAAAAAGCCAGTATATTAAGCTAGAGAAAAAGAACTATATAGCAACAGATTTAGGGAGAGAACTTATCGGACTTGTTCCAGAGGAGCTAAAAGCTCCAGAACTGACAGCAAGATTTGAGGACAAGCTGAAAGAAATTGAAGAGGGTAAATTAAAAAAGGAGGAGTTCTTAAAAAATGAAGTGAACGAAATCAAGAAATATATAGAGAAATTTAAAGAAGAACCTACAAAAAAAATTGAATATGATAGAAAAAGCATTGGAAGTTGTCCATATTGTAAGAAAGGGGAAGTTGTTGAATATCCAAAATCTTATGGTTGTAATCGGTATAAAGAGGGATGTAATTTTACAATATGGAAAACAATTGCAGGGAAAAAGATAACAGAAACGATGGCAGCACAAATTGTTAGTAAAGGCAAGACCAGCCTGTTAAAAGGTTTTAAAAGTAAGGCTGGAAATGAATTTTCAGCTCGGTTGGTGCTAAAAGAAGGAAAAATAGCTTTCGAATTTGAACCAAAAAAATGACTTTTCAAACAAATCTTTTTGTTGTATAATATTTTTAAAGTATTTATTAAGAGCATTTTATTAAAAGCATTTGTTGAAAATTACATATAAAATAGGGCAGAAAGAAAGCTAACCGTCGGCAAACAGTTAGCTTCCAAAATTTTTGTTTCCCTTGACACAGACACACTGACATTGATACTGATACCGAGAAACTAAAGTACAATTTTTTAGATATAATCAATAAAATGTAATTAACAAGAATTAATTGCATTTTTATATCTTTGTTTTCATTCTAATAAAAAAAAACTCGTGTGTCAAGGGTAAAGCAGAAATTTGTATTAATATTTTTCGTTAATACAAGTCTTAACGAAAAATTTATACCTATTTAGACACAGGAGGATTAAAAAAATGAAATTAAAACATAAAATAATTACAAAAATGATAACAAAAAAATTAACAAGAGCAGAGGTTGATTTTTTGCTCTATATTGCACAGTATCAAAGTGATAGTGGCGAGGTTATTGGAATCTATTATAAAGAGATTATAAAAGCTCTTAATATCTCTTATCAAACTTTTTATGATCTAAAAAATTCTTTAAGCAAGAAAGGACTTATTACTGCCGAAAAAGGCAGTTATACAGACTGGAATATTTGTATTTTAGAAAATGATTTTCATTATCAGAGTGAAGATGACAAAGAACCAGTAGTGAAGAATGATCCTTATTTGAATCTAAATTTTGAAATCTTTTCCAAAAATGAATTTAAAGCTATGAAAGCAGGAGAAAAGTTACTTTTTCTTGAATTTTTCCGTATGCAGGTGGCAAGCAAAGGAAAGTATAGTATAAAAATAAGAGTAGAAGAGTTTTATAAAAAATATAAAGCTCTATTTGGAGTACAAAAAAGAGTATTACAAGATTATTTAACAACATTAAAGCAATTCTTTAGCATTGGAATAAAAAATGGGATGTATTATATTACAGCCCTTAAAGATACAATGAAAAAAGACTCCAGAGTAGAAAATCAAGTGCGAGATGAATATGCTTTTCATGTTCTGTGTCGTAGAGATAGGATAGCAGAGGATGAGAGTGCAAAAGATACATTGGCCCTTATTAAGCAGTATGCAAAGAAAGGATGCAATTTCTTTATGCTTCAAAAGGCAATTTTAAAGTCTTGGAAGATCCTAAATAAAGGTATTGAAGATGTGAAAAGCTGGAGAATAGAATTAAAACCAGATTTAATTCATAAGTTATTGCTTACTATTCTTTAAATTAAAAAATACATAGAAAATTTTATAATTATTTTTAGGCTTATAAATTATAAGTCTTTTTGGCGTACAAAAAAATAAGAAAAAATAGGAAGAATAGACGGAACTATAGAAAAAATTTATAAAGTGTTCATATCGAACACTTTTTTTTGTGGATAAAATGTGGATAAATAAAAAACAGCAAAAAAATATTCAAATTTTACAACATAATAATTTTATTTATTCAAGATTTATGTAAAGAATTATAAAAATATACAAGTTTTAAAGCATAATATCAAAAAATATACAAATTTTATGTAAGTAAAATTGATAAGAAATGGCTTAAAATAAAGAAAAAATAACACTAAAATATCACTTTATATTACTTCTATTATTCCTTCTTTTTTTTATTAGATCTATAATTCTAAAAGAATTTCTATTCCAAAACAAAAAACAAGTCTAAAAAATGGTCAAGAACCAGGGTAGTATTTTCTCGCTACGCTCAAAAATCTCCACCCTTTTGCTTCGCAATTCTATGACAATTTTTTTTTCGCCTTTCCATACGGCTACGCCGACGGAACAACTAAAACAAGTTTTAGCAGTTCGTCGTCATATCCAGTATACGGCGAAATCGTAAATAAAATACCCAAAATAAATTTAAAATTAAAGAAGGGGGCTAAAATCGCCCCCTAACCCCCCATTACCTCTGGAACAACATTTTATTTTTTAATAAATTATGATATAATTTGTTAAAAATGATATATATCGAAAAAGGGGGATATTAAAATGCAAATGCATACACCAAGACAAACTTATTCCTATTATGGTTATAAAATAACTCATTTTACTATAGATGAATGGGCTGAACTATCTATAAAACACCAAGAACAAAATCCAAATTACTGTTACCCTATTCATATGCCATACGCAAGTAAATTAGAAGAAATTTATCCTAATGAAGAAAAGGAATTTACAGAAAAAGAACATAAAGAAAATATAGATTTTTTGAAAAAATTGCAAGAAGACTTATATTATGTTTGGAGTCATAGACAACGTGAACAGTCAGGAATGGGGCATTTAGTAAAAGATTATAAAACTTATTATCAAATAGAAGAAGAGTTATAAAAAGAGCCAATAGGTTCTCTTTATAACTCTATTGATATCTTTGAACTAATTTGTATTGGGAATAAGGATATTAATGGAGAGTGAAGTAGAGTATAGATTGAACTAAAATTGACAAATTTTCCTATTTATGATAGCATTGTATATACATCGAAAAACTCTTATATTTTCTATAAGATAAAAAATAAAAGCAAGGAATAAATCCTTGCTTTTATTTTTTTTTACACTTTTAATTTAATGATTGTATAAATTCAATTCCATCTAAAGAGGTGAATCCACCAGCTTCTAAAATGGAAACAAGTGCTGCTTTGCCCCCTTGTGGCATATATGGGAGTAAAACTCCAAATTCATCACGATTAGCTGAAAAAGCTAAGTAGCCTTTTCCTGTTACTTTAAAACAGTAACCATTTGCTAATTGATAGATTTCTTTTCTGCCAAATGCTTTATTTTTAATTTTTACAATTTCAATCTTTTCCATTTTTCTTTACCTTTTTGGCTATTTTTGCTATAATAGCCTTACCTTTCTATATAACATAACTTATTTTTTAGAGGGTAGGGCAGTCGCATTTGTGGTTGAGTTGTTGCGACTGCTCTTTTTTTCTATCTGTTATTAAATCGTTTAACCACTTCTTTAAGTAGCTTTTCTTTATTTTCGTCCGTTGATTCAAGTATCCAATCAAAATCAATTTGCCCTTTTGTATGCTGAGGATTGCATACTCCCAAACAATTCCCCTTACCGTCATCTATATAAGTCGAAATGCTCCAGTATGAAGCAAATTTCTTTTTGATCCAACCATGTTTATACCATAAGGAAGGAATAGAACTCTTGTCCTCAAAATCACATTCTACTTTACATACTTCAATAATGAGGTTCTCACCTCTCTTATTTTTTTTCTCATACTTGTAAAACCATCTTTTTTTTGCCAGTTGTTCAATTTTAAAATTTTTCACTTTTGTTTTCCTCGCTTTTTTGTTTATAACTATAGTATATCACCGTTTACGGTGAATATCAAGAAGCAAAATCACTTTTTGAGGTGATTTTTTGATTGACTAAATCTGTAAATTATTTTATACTTATATAAAAAAATAATTAACATAATAAAAGGAGTTTTGAAAATGATTGTATATAAAATAGATGTGATACAAGAACTTAAAAAAATAGGGATTACAAGTACAAATGCAAAAGAAAGCAAGGTTTTTGGGCAGTCTACGTTCAAAAAATTTAAAGAAAAAGATACCAATATAAGTATAGAGAATCTAAATAAACTATGTTGTCTGTTAGAGATGCAGCCACGGGATATTATTAAATATAAAGAAACGGATGAGGATACAGAAATGTTTGAAAAAAATGTTTTAAAAAGGCTTGACAATCACGATAAACGGTGATATTATATAGGTATAACAAAATAACAACTCAACCAAGCCAGCCAAGAGCTGGGGAAAGAAGGAATAGAATTATGAAAGGATTATCTATTAGAATTGTAGGAACAGACGAAAAAGAACTTGGGTATTTCGTATACGATTATGATACGGACTATATCAATGCAATGTCTAAAGCAGTATTTATTTTGGATAAGTTCTTAAATTGGGAGAAATATAATCTTCCAGAAGAGGAACAGTTAAGAGTTATAAAAATAGCAGAAAAATATAGCTTTATTGCTCTAGAAGATCTGGATAAAATTAAAAAAGCATATCCAGAGCAAGAGTTTAACGTTGATCATGATAATGGAAAACGTTACTTTTTTGATTGGCAATCTTACTTCAACTGGACAGAAAAGATGGAAGATTTAAACCCAGTTACTCCAGCAGACAAAATTAATCTTAAAGCCGAATTAAATTTCTGTGGGGGCATTTGTGATATAGATTCTATTGACAGATACTTTTCAGAATATGCTATGCTGAAGGATTTAGGTATAGCTGAGTATAGGATTGAAAAACCTTTTGAATTTACATATGATTTGGAAGAAATTCCATTGAGTAAACTTCCAGAAATTGAAAAGAGCCTATTAGACTTGTTAAACAAGAATAAGGCTGGATGCGAAGAAATATTAATTAATTATCAAAACGAGAAATGGTTTCATTTCTCTACTGAATTTTACTACTCAGACGAACCATCTACTAGATGGAATTAAGGGGGGAATTTATTATGAGATATTCAAGAAACAAGGAAAAAAGACAAATAGAAAGACAACAGTCGGAAGATTTTGTTTTAAGTTTAGGGATTAGGGAACACGTATTAAAAATATTAAGAATGTTACCAGATGAAAAGAAAGAAGATTTAAAATGGATACTAAATCAAAAGAAACCGTTGATTACAGTTACACTATGGAAAGAAGGAACTTATGTAGAAATCTTAGCACACAGTAAAAAAACACGTAATAGTGTTACCTTTGAAGTATTTGCTTATGAGGATGAAGAGGAAAACATTGTAGATTTAAGCTATATGAGTCCGTCAGAGTGGACTAAAACATATCTGGGAACTAGACAACACGAATATATTTATTATCCTGACTTTAAAGAGTTTGTGTAATAAATATATGATTAGATTTAAAAATAAGGAGAAGATGAACATGAATAAGATTGTAG
Organism: Candidatus Scybalomonas excrementigallinarum; assembly: GCA_018710905.1. Taxonomy (GTDB): domain Bacteria; phylum Bacillota; class Clostridia; order Lachnospirales; family Lachnospiraceae; genus Scybalomonas; species Scybalomonas excrementigallinarum. Next base: position 8,744 of record DVIZ01000097.1, read on the forward strand.
AAAAAGCTATGGAACTAGCAGAAGAAATTTACAAAGAAGATATCAAAGATCTAGAAATCGGGGATATAGTTAAACTAGGGGCTGTGTGGAACGGGGATTATGAAAACCCTCTTGAAGATGAAGAGTATTGTAGCTGGTCCTACCCAATCAATGATATGGATTATATTAACTACGTGTTCGAGCCTATCGAACCATGGGAAGGTAAAAAAGGGGTCGAATTGCTTGATACACTGGTAAGAATTACAAATATTGAGTTATTGTAAGAAAAAAAGGCTAGAAGTTTTCTAGTCTTTTTGTTGTGAGGTGATGAAATGGAAAAACCTAAAGATCATTTGGGACATGAGTTCAATAACAAGCAAGAAATGTGCGATTATTGGAATGTCAAACTTGTTACTTTTTACAAAAGATTAGAGCAGGGGAAGAGTTTGCAAGAGGCACTAGAAGGTAGTTATGTTTTGGATCATATAGGACAGAAATTTTCTAGTGAATTCAAGATGTGCGAATATTGGGATGTTAATTACTGGAATTATATATATCGTAGAAGCCAAGGATGCAGCATAGAAGAAAGTTTAAGTCCAGAAAGGAAAATAGATAAGAGAACAATAGAAATGGAAAAAAAGAGTAATAACAAAGTTAAAGAACTTAGAAAACGAAAAGAATGGACACAAAAAGAATTGGCGGAGAAAGCAGGTATTTCGATACGAGTTTTACAGAGGATAGAAATAGGAGAAGTTCATGTAGAAGAAGTCAAGGTAAGAACAATTAAGGCACTTGCGGATGCCTTATGTGTAAAAATCGAAGATTTGATTGAATAAGAAATTTAAAATCGTTATAATAAAGAAAAAGAAGTGAAATGTCAAGGAGCAAGCGGAGCGATACGCCGTAGGGCAATCCTTGACATTGGTAGATAAATATAAACTGAAAAGTAGAGGGGCAACTTATAGGTTTGCCCCTCTTGCCTAACGGCGAGTGTTATAGGGTCAAGGGACAAAAGTCCCTTGTAGGGGTATGGGGATAAAATCCCCATAAAATGCGAGTAATTAATCAATTTCTTAGAGTGGTATAAAGAAGTATATCCAAAACAAGGGAAAAAATAAAAAGGAGAAAGAATAATGAATAAAGTAATAAAAAAAGCGATTGAATGTATGGAAAAAGGTTATGAAAGATGTCTTCCAGATTTGGAAGTTGGGGAAATTGTAAAATTCGATGCTGTATGGGATGGAGAGGAAGAGAGTCCATTAGATGTAGGAGCTTACTCTTATCAAGTTGCGGATACAATCTTCCTCAATTATATATTCGAGGTTGTTGATAAAAGAGAACAGGAACAAGATACATTAGTAAAAATTATCAATATCGAATTATCATTTCAGATAAAAGTAAATTTTCCTAAAAATAAAGAAAATTTTAAAACAGGAAATGGAGAAGGGATGTGGGTAAGCATAGATGAAGAAACGAAAAGAAAATATGATGCTGATGAAAAAGGAACTGTGTGTAAAGGGATATTAGATAATTATAGTATCTATTATCCAGAGCTAGGAGTAGGGGATGAAGTTATATTTGAATTAAGAGGTAATAAACGCCCTGTTGCTTTCATAGATGGTTTCTTGGAGAAATATAGAAACATATGGGATAAGGGGGAAGAGCGTTGACAAGAGCGTATATAAGAGCCAAGGATCGAATTGGAACAACTATAAAAAATTTTAAAATATTAGATTATAAAAGAGAAAATGGAGAAACATATTTTTACATAGAATGTTTACTATGTGGAAATAGAAAATGGATGAAAGGGAGCGAAGTTACAAGTGGCAAGTCTGTAAGTTGTGGTTGTTATAATAAAAATAATAATCTAAAAAAAGCGGAAGATTTAACAGGGCAAGAATTTGGAGAATTAACAGTATTAAAAGCGACAGAAAAAAGATCAAGAAACGGCTCTGTTATTTGGGAGTGTAAATGTAGTTGTGGAAACTATGTTTCTGTTAGTTCGCAAAGGTTAAAAGATGGTTCTGTAAAAAGTTGTGGATGTTTAAGAAGTAAAATTTCCACAAAGAAAGCTGAGAAAATGGCAGAAATAATCTTGGAGGGATGTATAGAAGATACAAACATTAGGAATTTAACAAGTAAAACTCCTAAAAATAACACAAGTGGATATAAAGGTGTTTCATGGGATAAAGCACGCCAGAAATGGGTAGCACAGATTGTTTTTCAAGGAGAAACGTATCATTTAGGACGGTATTACAAAAAAGAGGATGCAATTTTTGCAAGAGAGGAGGCTGAGAAAAAACTATTTGGAGAGTTTTTAAAGGAGCATGAAATAGAAGTACCCAAAACTAAAAAAAATAAAAAAATAAAAGGGATTGAAGATTATAATGGTGTTACGTATTCAAGTGTAGAAGAAATGTGCAGAATACATAAAGTACCATATAATGTGTATCTAGGCAGGTTAAAATTAGGATGGACACAAAAAAATGCTTTAGAAACTCCGTATGGCTGTACAGATCATCTAGGAAACTGGTTTAAAAATGAAAAGGAAATGGCAAAGGCTCATGGAGTAAATTACGCCACATACAGATATAGGAAAGATAGAGGAGATGATCTGGAAAAACGTTTAAATCCAAAGAAAGAGCCAAAGCATTTTAAGATAGTAAACAACTATCAATTTGTAAATGAAAAAGAGTGTACAGATCACACAGGGAAAAGATTCAATAGCATAAAAGAAATGTGTGAATTTTGGGGAATTAGATGTGATACATACTCTCAGAGATTGCACAGGGGTAAGACATTAGAAGAAGCACTTACTACACCGGTTAAAAAAATAAAAAATAAGATAAAAAAACAAAGGAAAATGAAGAGATGAAGGTTTATGAGATTATAACAAAAGTTGCTTTATTAAAAGAAATAGAAATAAAGCAACTTAGAAGAAATCTAGTATACTTCATTGACAGCATCTTAGTAAAAGACGATGTCTACAAAGAGTTTCATAAGGAAAACAAATTAAAAGGATATACATTAGATTTACTTTATCCAATGGAAAAGAATAGAGTTTATAAAAAAGATAAGGTATATTCTTTTAGAGTTCGTACACTGAATAAGAGTTTAGCAGAGTATCTATCTAAAAATTCTATTCAGCATATTACAAACGAATTTATTGGAATTCAATCTATTGTTAAGACAATTCCTCGCAAACCTTTAAAAACATTATATACAGTGACACCAGTTATTGTAAAAACACAAGAACATTGTTATTGGAAAGAGTGTTTGTCATTTGAAGAATATGAAGAACAGCTAAAGAAAAATTTATGGAAGAAATATCGGAATTTTACAGGAAAGGAGCCTGACGAAAGTTTACCGATTTGGGATAGTCTTGTGTTTAAAAATCAAGGGGTGATTCCATTTCCATATAAAAATATTATATTACCAGGGGATAAAATAGAGATTTTTATCTCTAGCAATGATCAAGCTCAAGAAATTGCTTACATGGTATTAGCAACAGGACTTGGAGATCTTAGTAATCGAGGAGCTAGTTTCATGGGATACCGATATAGAGATAGTAATAAAAAATAAAGATAGGAGAATGAAAAGTTGCTTTGATTTTTGATAAGATTATGTTATAATATAAAATATTGTTTTGGCAGGAGTCAAGATAATGTTCCTTACATAGCCCAAAGAAATATTTATTTCTTTGGGTATTTTTTATAATAAAACAAAAAAAAGAGCTATTAAATAGCTCTTTTTTTTTGTTTTATTTGGTTTTAATTAAAAATATTTCAATACACCATGTGTTATAATTAAATATATATAATATATATCATGAAAATGTATATTTGTCAATAGATTAGGTAATAATAATTAATATATTTAGCTTTCTTTTTAATGTTCTTTATCTTATAATGAATGAAGAGTGTTGGAAAGGGGATGAAACAAACTGAATTATAAAATCGATGTCAACATTGTTATTACTCAAACAGAAAGTGAAAAATTAAAAGAAATATCAAAAGAAATGAATTTAGATGTAGATGAATTAATAAAAAATTTATTGATTTGGAATTTTAGTAACAGATTGAATAGTTATTACAATTTTTTGTATAAAAATACTTTTAAAAAATAGGGTATTTTGTCTATGAATTTCGTAAAACAGAAAAAAGAAATGGCATAAATACGTTATTTTCATTAGACAAAATATAGTATTTTGTCTAATTAAGTATTATACCAATTAATAATACATTTTACAACTAAAATTTTCGTATAAATCAAACTTTTTAAAATGATATAAAATTTAGAATATACTCTAAATCCCTTTAAAAAGGGATTGCCGTATGGCATACCCTAAATTTATAAACACCCCCTTCCCCCTCAAGGGGGATACGTTCGCCACTAAGGCAGAGGGGGCAAGAATTTTCTTGCCCCCTAATAGGGGAGTTTTTGGGGTATTGAAGCTATCAAGGCACGCTCCTTATGCTCACTTTGTTCCGCTACCGCTTAAACCTTGACAGCTTTTTTATGTAGTTTCTATATAAAAATAAAAGAGAATATCAAAATGATAATTTTTATTTTGTAAATATTTATATTATAAATAAAAAAAGAGGGGTGACTTGAAGTCACCCCTCTTTTTTGGGTTGTTTTGCTAGTTCCAGTCTATCTCGTCATGTGAAATAGTTTCATTTAATTCAATGTCTTTTTCAGCTTGTAACAGTCGAGCTGATTCGCCTGCTGTTACTTTTGTATAATCTGGATCCCAAGCTATAACTAATTTTTTTATAAACTCTAAAGCAAAATTCTGATCTTGTTCTGGTAAAATTTCCAACATTTGAATTGCTTCTTTTACAGTATTACTCATAGCATTTTCTCCTTTCTAGTCCTTATTTATAAATATCGCCTCTACTTCCGATATCCATTATAAATAATACTTCTATTGTTCCATCTAGTAAATAGTTATATATTATGCGATATTTTCCTACTCTTAGTCTTTTTCGACCATCTTTATATCCTTCCATTAATTTTATATCTCCTTTTGGGGGAGATTCAGTTAATCCTTCTATAGCTTTTTTTATCCTTTGTTTTTGTGTTTTATCTAGTGATTTGATGTACTTTACAGCGGATTTACTATACAGTATTTTCATTCTACTACTCCTTTTATTATGTTGGTTGATTATATATATATTATACCATAAAGATATAAATAATTCAATAAAAAATCAAAAAAATATTGACATATTATAACTAATAGTTTAAAAAGTTTTATTCTTTATAGGAAAGGTGATTTGGAGTCACTTTTTTAGTTGAATTACGAATTAAAAAAGGGGTGACTTCAAGTCACCCCTTTTGGTTACTTCTGATATTAAATCAACCAACATATCAGTAGTATTTAATATTATAACATTGATTCATTAAACATTCAATATATACAAATTATTTCTACATCTTGTTTTCTAATATATTAGGAATGATATAATAGTGGAGAGGTGACTTCAAGTCACCCTTTATGACTTGCTTTAATTTTGGGATACTATATAAAATATTTTTTATTTTTTCAAAAAAAATATTGACATTTTTGAACTAATAGTTTAAAATGTATAGTGTAAGGAACAAAAATCAAATATGAAAGGAGATTTTACAAATGGGTAAAGTCATTACAATTACAAATCAGAAAGGCGGAGTAGCCAAAACAACAACAAATATTGCTCTTGCTAAATTGTTAGCAAGCATGAATAAGAAAATATTATTAATTGATTGCGATCATCAAGGAAACTTATCCCAATCATTTAATAGTTATCATAAAACACAATATACGATTACAGACGTATTCAAAGATAGACGAGCTAAGGAGAACATAAAAAAATATATTCATCATGCTGAGGAAAATATTGATATTATTTCAGCGGATGAGGATTTTACATTTGTTTCAAATGATATTATTTTAGATTCATCAAGGATTCAACAATATATATTAAAAAATGCATTATCAATGATAAAGCAAGAATATGATTTTATTTTTATTGATAATGCTCCATCATATAATAATATCACTATTAATGCTCTAGTTTGTTCGGATTATGTACTTGTCCCTATGGAAGCGGACAGGTATTCTGATAGAGGATTTACAGAACTGTTAAAAAGGATTAGAGAAATTCAAAGTGATCTTAATCCAGATCTTGAATTGTTAGGAACATATTTTACTAAAATCAATACTCGTTTAGTTGAATTTCAACAGTTTTATACAACATATCAAGAGGATTTACAGGAATTTTTTATTCCTGTTGCCATCAGAAAATGTGAAAAAAGACATAGTTTTTCATCACAAAACAATACTATTTCAATCGTTAGAGATTACAAATATTTCTTGAGCTTTTTAGGGATATTGAATAAAGAAGATCAAGAAAAACTTGATCAAGAAGTAAAAGAACTGTTAATTGAAGAATTGAAAAAGTATTATAATGGCAATTTAAATAAGACATTTATAGTAGATTACATAGAATATCTCCTGGAATTAAAAGGATTAAAGGAAGAAATTAAACAGATAGAAAAAGTAATTAGATAAATAAAGTAAAGGGTGACTTCAAGTCACCCCCTCTTCATAAAAAGAAAGGAAATTAAAGAAAATGGGAAGATTTGATAAATATAAAACTAATAAGCAAGATGTAAAAACGGATGTTGCAAAAGAAATCAATCTAATGCGAAATCAAGAACAATATAATTTGCAATTTATCAAGATTACAAAACTTATTAAAAGTCCTTTTAATAAGTTTGATGAATATAAAGATAGTAAACATGAAAAATGGTTAGAAATTAAAAATAGTATTCAAGAATATGGAGTTTTGAATCCATTTAAAGTAATCTTGAATGAACAAGGTTATTACGAAGTTTTAGCTGGATGGAATCGTACTCAAATGATAAAAGAACTTATCAGTGAAGGGAATGAGAAGTTTCTTGAAGGTGTACCTTGTTATGTACTACCAACAAATATATCTGAAATCGATCAGCAAATTATTGCTGAAATTGATAACACAGGTGAAGGACATACTGATCCACAAGAGGTACGAGAGAGTATTGCTAGATTAGCAATACTTTATCAGCAAAAAAATGAGCAAGAGGGAACTAATAAAAGTATTGTAAAGCAAATTAGTCAAGATACTGGACTTGGAGAAAGACAAGTCCAAAGATATAATTCCATTAACAAAAAAATGATTCCAGCATTGCAGGATTATTTCGATAATAAACAAATTAATATCGAAAATGGTTCTAAAATTGCAGATCTTCCAGAAGAAGGGCAAAAGCTAATTTTAAATATATTAGAGCAGTCTGACTCTAATAAAAAAATTAGTGCGGATGAAATTAAAATTGTAAAGGAGCAAAGCCAAAAGTTAAAGGAAGAGTTAAGAGAAAAAGAGGAATTAACAAAGAAATTAGAAGAACAGGCGAGTATACTAGAAGAACAAAAGAGAAAGTTAGAAGAACAAAAACAAAAAGAAATTGAAGAAAAAGATGTACAAATAAAAAATACATTGTTAAAACTTGAAGAAAGAGAAATAGAGCTAAAAAATAAACTGGAACAAGAAAGGGAAAATTTAGAAACAAAAGAAATTAATAAATTTAAACAGGAACTGGAAAATTTAATAAATGACAAAGAAACTCTTTCTTTAGAAAAAGAAGAGTTGGAAGAAGAGAAAAAGAAGCTAGAACAAAAGACTGCACAAAAAGAGAAAGAAGTTGAGAATTTAAAAAATAAAATTAAAGATTTAGAAAAGAAAAAGGAAGAGAATCAACAAAGTAAAATTGATTCTTCAAAAATGGAAGAATTAAAATTAGAGATAAAAATGAGGGAGAATATCAAAGATATTATTCATAAATTGGGGGTTGTTTCAACCCAAATATCTCAAAATTCATCTTTGAAGAAAAACTTGCAAGATGAATTAAGTAAATTAAAAAATTCAATTAATCAAGTCAATTTATCATGACTTTAAGGGGATGACTTCAAGTCATCCCCCATTAAGGAGAAACTTTATGATACAATCAAAAGCAATTTTTTCAAAAAATCTGACTTTGTTTCGGATTGAACGTGGGTTAGATAGAACAACAGCCGCAAAGGGTATTGGTATAACTTATCAATATTTGCGGTATCTTGAACAAGGAGAAAAAAACCCTTCGTTTGAGATTATTGATAAGATTTGCCAGTTCTATCAAATTGAGCCGTACTTGTTATTTTGGCTTGATTATGATATTTCTGGTTCTTCAAAAGACCTTTGACCCTTTTGTAAACAAAAGGGCAGGAATAGGGCGTCACACGCCCAAGCCACATTTTACAGGCAAAGCCTGTAATTTCCTTGTTTTTTTAGGTGTAACACCAGTGATATTTATTTAATTTAAGTGTAACATAATTATATAAAAATGCTTGTTTTTATTATAAATACTATATTTTAAGTGTCACACTTAGAAAGGAGAGTCATGAAAAGTCCACGAACCTATGTCACTCTGACTGAAGAACTTGATAAAGCAGTTAAGGCAACAGCTCTCCATCGAGGAGTTAGCGAAAGTCAAGTTATCCGAGAATGTGTTGAAGAACAAATGAAAGTTCAAGCAACTGTGGATAGCATTGATTTAATTACAAAAATAGTTCGAGAACAATTACAAATGCTTATGGATGGATATGTAGAGCGATTGGCAAGTATCTCTGCAAAAGGTACTATAATGTCAGCAACATCGACATATCTTACGGCAGAAACTATTTCTAGGTTTGTTCCTTTAGAACTTCAAATGGAGTATCAAGAAGCCTATGAACAAGCCAGAAAAAAAGGTGTAGCATACCTAAAATCAAAAAAGAAAGAGTATTAGGAGGAAGAAAAAATGAATTTTAGAATTGAAAGTGAATTTGAAGCAAAGGTATTATATGAGTATAGTGTTGCAATAGAAGAAAGTTCTTATTTAGTTATCTACGGAAAGCATATTAATGGCTATTTTTGCAGCATCCCAAATTGGGGAAAAGGATGCGAGTTAGGTTCTCCAGAAAATGTAGGATATAACCAAGAGAAGCTCATAGAAAAATGTGATTTCTCTGAAAAAACGGCATTAGAGTTAGCGAAAAGTATAGAATATATTTCATATATGTCAAAATAAAAAAAGTAGAAGAGGGTGACTTCAAGTCACCCTTTTTTTGTTCTGTTTATGTAAAAATTTATATTACGATATAAAAACCATAATTAGTTATGATTTGCCGATCTGTATCTATAATATATGATTCCAAATTTTATTATAGAGATACAGGAGGTTATATATCGTGAGAAGAATAATTGATAAATTAAAAAATAACAGCAAGATGAAATATATACACTCTGTTTGGCTAAAAGTATATAAGATATACCAAGTAATGACAGTAATTATTTGGATTGTAAGAATAATTAGATTTCTAATAAAAATATTTTAATTTGTTTCTAAAAAATTTGAACAGTGTAAATTAGACAATAGAATTTGGATCAAAGCAAAATAAAGGGGTGACTTCAAGTCACCCCTTTTCTTTCTGTCTTTCTTTAATTGCTTGTTTACTTTTACTACGATGTTTTTTTAGTTCATTATATATATCTTGTTGAGCCGAATGGCTATTAGAAAAAATATTTTTTAAAAGTTTACAAGATATACTTATTGTTAATTGTTCATATTTATATTCTTCATATCTTTTAGTATGTTCTGTTTTTTTTAACTCATAATCAAGTGTTCTTTCAGATTTTCTTAGTTCTTTGGCACTAGATAAAATCTGATTGCCAATTCGTTTTTTAAAATCATTTTCAGCATTGAGTTTTGCTTCATTTAATTTTTCAGTATTATTTGTATAAATAGAAGCAAGCTCGACAGCTTTTTTTACATACTTTTGATATTCTTTATTTAATTCTGTGTTTGTCAAAAGAAAATTTATAATTTGATCAACCTCGTTTTTTAGAGTGGGAGAGAGTAGCTTATACGTTACTCGTCCTTGGGATGGTAAATTATCTTTTAGGGTTATTAGAGAAAGTGAGAGAGTGTCTAGCGTCTGTTTATAAATGCGTGGAGCAATGCCAGGATTTAGTGTTTTAACAAGATGCTGGTAATCTTTTAAAGAAGATGTTATTTCTTTTAAATTGTTCTTGTTAAATTCAAGGGCAAAATCTCTTAGAGCGTTTTTTTCAAGAGCAAGTTCTTGACGTAGCTCTTGATTAATTTCTTTTGTAATTAGCCTGCGAATATTATTTTGTTGTTTAATAGGAATAAATGGGTTTATGATTTTATTTCCATCACACCAAAGCATATAATGCAAGTGTGGATGCCCTTGTTCCATATGTACCGCAGCCACAAACTTTGCTTGGGTTGGTGGTATATTAAGTTCTTCCGCAATACTAGGGATTAATTTTTTTATTAAGTTTTCCCAAGATTCTCTTTGATCATATCCTAATTTCAAAGCATCTTTTTCAGTAAGAGAAATGATTCCTTTGAAAATGGATTTTCCATCATCCGTCATATTATAAATTCGTTGAGATAGCTTTTGTAGATCAGTTGTATCTACATTGCCGAAAGCTCCATGCACTTTAAGAGAATTATTATCAAAATTTTCATGCTCCATTAAAGATGTGGATTCAAAATATTTTGAATCCACATCTAAAGCAACTCCATCTCTAGTTGCAATATAGAGCAAGTAATTTTTATTTGCCAATCGACTATCGGTTTTACTTTTTCCTATATTCTTTCCAGACTTATATTTTCCACCTTTTAAGTTAGGATTACTACATCGAATTTTGGATATTACAACTGCCATTATGCTTCACCTATTATAGTTATTAATTCTTGTTCTATAGATGAAAATGGGAAAAGTTCTAATATCTCTAAAAATGTTGTTACAACATCATTATCTGGAGAAGTTTTTAGCTCTAATAATGTCGATTGTAGAGTATTTATATCAGGAATAGAAGTCCAATTTAATCTTTCTTTTAATTCTAAAAATAAAAGTATTTGTTCAGTATTTAATATCATAGTTTTAAATCCTTTCTTGCTTATCTTGATGGTTGTTGACTCATAAGTTTGACTTCTTGTTTTTTTAATTCATCGGTTACACTGGATAAAAGACTTCTAGTTTCTTCTGGTATATCTTTAGTACATAATTCTTTTATATCTTTCAAAGAACTAGAGTTAGTGGTTATATATAATTTATGTATGTTATCAATTAGTTTTTCATTATCTTTGAAATGATTTTTGTTTAGTTCAGCTTTAATATGTTGTTTTTGTTTTACTAATAAATGTTCAAAATATCCATTTAGTTCATTAATAATCTGTTTTGACACATCGCTTGATAATTTTAAAGAATCTTCATAATCTTTAATTTCTTTTCCAGTCGCCCAACTGGTTATGTATCCAAAACTATAATCTGAAGTATCTAACCCAAAATGCTTGCATACCATATATGCTGCACTTTCAGCTTCAATTTCATATCTATCTCTGTTGATAACATAATCATCAATTTTATCATGTAACTTACTATGTGTGTATTCATGAATTAATGTTTTTGCGAGCTGATTTGAGGAAATTTTTGGAGAATAAAGAATCTCATTGTTCTTGGGATCAAATGCTCCATTGGCATTTCCTAATCTATTTTGATTATCTTCTATAATAGGTAATTTACATATATTTTTTATTCCATCAATTAACAGTTCTGATTCATTAGACTTACCAGAGAGTTTTTTTAAAATTGTGGGAATAGGTTCTCCAGATGTTTGAGAAATGTCAAAGACATAGGTAGGTTTAAATGAAACAATTTTTAATACCTCTTGTTCAACTTCTTTGATAGTTCCATCTGGTCTTTTTTCACTAACTATTTCCATTTCTTTTTTTGTTACTGGGGCTAGGATCATAATTCCTTTTTCTCCACGATTTACATATCTTTTATTAGCCTTCCAAAAGGTAAAAGAACCAACATAGCTGGCATCTGGATTTTGAAAAAATATTAATAGTTTATTGTTATTGGAGTAGTTATATAGTTTACTACAAAAATCTAAATATTTTTTATAAGTCTGACTATTCATCAGATCCCCAATACCTTGCTTTAATGATTCAACTAAAGCATAAGTATTTACATTTTTATCAAGTTTTAATTTACCTAATTCTATATTAAATTCATTAGTTTTTTCCATTATAAAATCCTTCCTATCTATTGAAATGGTAATGTTGATTCATCAATATTACTAAAGTCTATATATCCATCTGAAGCAGATGGGATTTTAGATGAAGAATAACCAAAAAAATATTGCTTATTGACAATTACATTCATTTTATTACATTCATTTTTATCCTTGTATGAATGTAATTTGCCTGTTATCGCAACTAATTGGCCCTTATTCAGATATTGTTGAGCAACAACAGCATTATTTCCATATGCAGTACATGGAATAAAATCAGCATCTTTTTCTTTTCCATTATTAATGGCTAGTATATACCTAGCTATTTTTAAATTTTCTTTTTCTTCAAACTGTGGGCTATCCGTTAGTCTTCCCATAATTTGCACACAATTCATTTTATGATTTCCTCGCTTTTTTTAATTTTTTATATAATTCATTTTTTTGTTTTGAAGTAAATTGAAAATATATAAGAGTGTTTTTTATATCTCTATGACCAAGCCAATACTGTAGATCTTTTAAGTCACAACCAGATTCCGCTAAATTTATAGCTCTGGTGTGGCGTAAAGTATGTGAATGAGCTAGATTAGATGGAATTTTAGCTAAATTAAAATAAAACTTTATCCAGACATCTACTGTTTTTCTAGAAATTGGATGTCCACAATTTTCAAATAAATATTTTTCAGGATTATTGACTCGAATATGTTTTTTTAAAACTTTTAATGTATAGGGATCTATAATTTTTAGTGTGTTATTAAGTCCATTTTTATTTCTTTCACAAAAAATTTCTTTTCTGTCCATATTAATAGACGTTAATAAAATGTTTGTTGTTTCGCTCACTCGTAACGCACAATAATACATTAAGTGAAAGAGGGCTTCATTACGAAGTGCAACCTTATAACTTCTTTCATTTGTAAGTTCCATTATTAAAGTGTACTCCCTCATTTCTTTAAATAATTTTTTTAATTGTTTTTGATTTAAATACTTAATATTTATATCCTTTTTCATATATAACTCCTTTTCATTAGACAAAATACTATATTTTGTCTAATGAATTTTAACGAAAAACCTAAGAAAATCAAGACTTTTTTTAAAAATAAAAAATATTTTTTTTAAAAAAGTTAAAAAAATAAGGTTTTTTGTCTAATTGAAAGGAGGGAAAAAAGTGAATAAAAATTCAGAAAAAGGAGGGGGATTAATTGGCATCTTTAGATGTAGAACGTAAAAAAAGAATAAGAAAACGAAAAATGAAGCTGTGCGTTTTCTTATTCTTTTTGAGCTTAATTATTACACCATATTTAATATATTTAATGGACTGTTTACTTGGTGTAAAGAAAATAAATTTTGTATCTACATTAGTATGTTATAAGCTCATATTTAGTTCTAAAGTTTTTCTACAATTATTTTTCTTGTTGGAAATTTCGGTTGTTTTGTATCTTGTGTTTTATTTGTTTGAAGATCATCAAAAAATTGGAATGACAAAAATGCAAAAAATAACAGATACAATAGAAATTCCAGTTGCTGTTGGGCAGGGCCAACATGGAACGGCAAGATTTTTAAATAAACAAGAAAAAGAAAGTTTATTTAAAAGTATTAAATATGAACCACAAAAAGACGTAAAAAAAGAAAATCTAGGCTTAGTTGTTGGGATGGAAAAACAAGAAGAAACAGAAATAATTTCATGTATTGAGGATGATATACATTCCATTATTATTGGAGCCACTCGTTCTGGAAAGAGTAGAGGAATTATCTTAGAATCCATCTGGATGCGAGGAAAGACTGGTGGTTCTATGATTGTGTCTGATCCAAAAGGAGAGTTATATCTATACACAAATCAATACTTAAAAGAACAAGGATACAATGTCATTCCTTTGGATTTTAGGCAGCCCTTAAAAAGTAAAAAATACAACTATTTAGGAAACATAAATCAATCAATCGATCAAGGAGATATTCCAAAGGCGATTGATCAAACATGGGATTTAGTTTCTGTTCTGGTTGGAGAACCCAAAGGTGATCCACTTTGGACAAATGGAGAAAGTGCGGTTATTGCAGCCGCTATTTTAGCAGTTGCAATGGAAGCACCAAAAGAATATAGAAACATGACAAATGTATATTACTTTTTAAGCAATATGTGTAAACAAAAGGATGAATTTTCGGAGATGCCAATTACAAAATATTTTCGGACATTAGATGAAATACATCCAGCTAGAGGTGTTTTTTCTGTTGCAGAACTTAGTCCAGAACGTACAAGAGCTAGTTTTTTTGGTTCAGCATTGGCAAGACTGCGATTATTTACAAATTGGAATATAGCAGATATGACTAGTGATTTGGAATTTGACTTAAAAGATATTGGAAAAAAACCAACAGCATTATTCATCATTATTCCAGATGAAAAAAAGACCTTATATAGTTTAGTCTCTGTTTTTGTAAGCCAAGCCTATATGAGTTTAGTGGAATTGGCAAATGAATGTGGAGGAAGAGTGCCGAATACAGTTGAGTTTTTACTAGATGAGTTTGGTAATTTTCCTACGATTCCAGGATTCGGCTCTATGCTTTCTGTTGGAGCTGGTAGAGGATTGCGATTTAATCTTGTTTTACAAGATTATCAACAACTCGAAAAAAATTATAAAGAAGATTGTGATAATATCAAGGGAAACTGTGTTGTCACAATTTATCTTAAAACTCCAACGCAAAAGACGTTAGAAGAGCTTAGTAAACGAACGGGAACTTATACGGTTCAAAGTGCTTCAATGTCAGATTCTACAAACTATAAAGGAAAAAGTTCAAGTTTTTCATCGAGCGTTAATATGCAATCAAGAGAATTATTAAAACCAGATGAAATTGGACGGATTGAAAGGCCATATAGTTTGGTTTTCTTTTCTGGTGCATATCCAAGTATTTTTCATGCCCCCGATCTGAGTCAGTATCACGCAAATAAGGAATTAGGTTTGGGAGATAAAGAACATAATCGAAAAGTGATTATGGAGAGGGATAAAAAAAGAAAGGCAAGAAAATTAGAAGAAATAAAACTTTGGAAAATTTGGAATGCATTTGAAGAAGATAAAGGAGAAAAACACGAGAGAGTTAGTTTTTTATAAGAGAGGACAGAAATGGAAAAAAAAATAGATAAAAATAAAGTAATAGTAAGTCTAGTGATAGTATCTGTTGCAATTATTTGTATTTTACAACCAGATTTTGTATATGCAGGAGGACTTAGCAGTTCAAAGGCAGTTACAGGTACAAAAAAGTTAGCAAATGATGCAATAAAAGTAGTGCAGGTTTTAGGGCCGATTGTTGCTGGACTCATGGCAGGATGGAATGGTTTGAAGTTATCTGGTGCTGATGACGATGAAGTAAAACCAATAAAAAAGAGAATAAGAATTTGTTTTATAGGAGGAGTGCTTGCTTTAATTGGAGCAACAATTATTAATGTAATCTTGTCTTATTATCAATAGGAGAAAAGAAAAATGAATTGGCTTCTTAAATTGTTATTTGTAATTTTAGGGGAATTAATGACGGAAGTAATGAAACTCATATCTGAATTCATAAATAATATATTTGATTTTATGTATGAGTTAAATAGTTCTATTGGAGTTAATGCCTTGGAAACATGGAGTAGAAATATTGCTATTGCATTTGTAACAGCGTTAGCAATGAAAAAGATTTTTACAATATATTTTCTACAAACAGACGGAGATCCAGATCAAGATCCGTTGGAAATTGTAACAAGATTGAGTGTAGCACTAGCGGTAATTATCTGTGGAAAAGAGCTTATGGAATATGGAATCAAAATGGCGGGGGTTATGTCAGATGAAGCTATTGGAAAAATTAGTAGTTCAAAAGAAGTTTCGGCCATTGCTCTTGATTTAATAACAACCATTATGATGACAACAAGCACACAGATGTTTATTTATTTAATTTTCTTATTAATTACAATAGTATCATTGATAATTTTTTGTATAAAAGCAGCAAAACGAGGAGCGGAACTTATTTTATTTTCTATTATGCTTCCATTAGTTGCGTGTGATTTAGTTACAACACAGCGAGAGCGATGGAATGCATTTTTTACAGAGCTTGTTTTATGTATTTTTGGTTATGTATTACAGCTTATCAGTTTTACTATTTTTGGAGTTTTATTTGCAAAAATAGGATCGTCATTAAACTTAAAGTACATGATAGCAGCACTGGCTTGGTTAATGCTTGTACTGCAAGCACCAAAATGGATGGAAAAATTTGTGCATACATCAGGTGTTGGTAATACTGCCAAAGGAGCATTACGAACAGCAACGTTCATGATTCCAAGTTTTGTTAAATAAAAGTAAGGGGGTGACTTCAAGTCACCCCATAGGAGAAAAAATGACAAATTATTTAAATGAGATAAATAAAGCATTTTATTTGTTGATAGGGGCTGGTGCAGGATTGCGTATTGTGTATGTTGCATTGCAACTTATTACAGGAAGCCTTGAAGTTGATATGGCTAAAAAGAAAATACGAACATCTATTAAGGCGGCGATTTTAGCAACTGTTATCAATTCATTGGCTGTCATAATTAAAGGATATTATGGAGGTTAGAGGTGGAAGAAAAAAAAGAGCAATTATATATTCCGCTTAATGTACGGAAACGTAAAGAGTTATTTGCTGGATATGGACAACAAGAACTCATTATTACAGTAGTTATGGCAATTATTGGTTTTGTCGTTGGAAGTATGATATATGCTTTTAATGGCAAAATAGAATATCTTTTAATCACGCCGATTGTAATGGGATTTTTAACTGTTGTAACAATTGTAAAGGATCAAACAAATACAAGTTTATTAGATTCTTTAATTCGGTTATATCAATTTAGCAAGAGTCAAAAAAAATTTTACTATAAATATAAAAATATTTATGAAGGAGAAATAGAACATGAAACAACAAAAAGCGAAAGTGGATCAAAAGATCCAGACCGCAAATGATTTCATTGATGTAAAAGAAATTAAGAGAAATTTTCTTTATACAAAAAGCGGTTATGTAATTGGGTATCTAAAACTCCTTCCAATTAACATTTCACTTTTAAATAACAAGGAATTGCGTGCTTTAAATATTAACATTACATCAAAATTTAAGGCGGAAAAAGATAGATTCAGTTTTTTTGTAGTGCCAAGAAGTGTAGATATGGACAAATATCTAAATTTTTTAGAAGAGAAAATTGAGAGTGAAATGACAAGCATTAATAAGAGAACCTTATTAAATGCGATGGTAAGAGCAGCTACGCAAAAGGTTAGTTCAGGGCAAAACTTTGAACATCAATTTTACCTTGCGATTCGAGAGAAAGAAGGTAAAGAAGCAAAGTTAAATGAAAGAATAAGAGAGTTTGAAAATTATTATACTGCTGTTGGAAATCAAGTAGATAGAGTAGGAGATTCGGAAATTTTAAAACTTTGTAATCTCTTTACGAATGGGATTGCGACTTTGGAAGAAGAAAATAATCTCTATTATACGAAATTACCAAGTATTGGATGATAGGAGAAAAAGATGGCAAAGAAAAAAGTTAAAGAAGATATAAACTATAATTTGCTCAATATTATTGCTCCCTCTGGATTAGAGTTCAAAAAAAATAGTTTGGTGATGAGTGGAGGATTTGGGGCTTGCTTGACTATTTCTAAATATCCGACGAATGTAGATTATGGATGGCTTGCAAAAGTAACTCAGATAGAGGGAGTTACATCGAAGCTAGAATTTGCCCCAACAGACTCTGGCTTTTTAATAGAAAGATGTAACGAGCAAATAAAAGAGCTGAAAAACGATCTTTTAACAGCAAAAGATGAATCAGTTCGACAAGCAAAAGAAAAGGGGATAAAAGATATTCAGGAAATGATCTATCGAATTAATCAAGAAGGAGAAACGGTAGGTTATCTCACTCTAGTTTTGCTTGTTATGGCAGAAACAGAGAAAAAATTACAAGAAAGGATAAAAAAAGTAAATAGTATTATTGCTTCTTTAGGTGGGGCTACTAGATATTTGACCTTTAGACAAAAAGAAGCTCTTAGATGGGTAAGTCCTTTTGGTTTAGAAGATACTACAATTACTGATTTTGGTGGAAGGAATATGCCACTTAGTACATTTTCGGGTGGATATGTAAACGCTGCTAGTGGTATTAATGATGGTACTGGGTGCATGATTGGTAGTAGTGAGGATAAAAAGCCTATTATTTTGGATACTTGGAAACGTGGTGGCGATAGAACAAATACAAATTGGTTTATCTCAGGAGTTCCTGGAGTTGGAAAGTCTGCAACAGTCAAACATATTACTGAATCAGAGTATGCCCTAGGGGCAAAACTTATTTTTGTTGATCCAGAGAAAGAATATATTGATATGGTAAAAAATTTAGGTGGTAAGGTAATCAATTGTGGTGGTGGAAAAGGTGGAATTATTAATCCATTACAAGTACAACCAGCTCCAAGGATTGATAAAGAAGAGATGAAAGAAGCGGAAAAAGTGCATGGAACCAGCGATTTAGCTTTACATTTTCAAACACTTCGTACTTTTCATAAGCTATATCAAGATTTAACGAAAACTGAAAATGCGGAACTGGAAAGAGTTTTAGAGGGAACTTATAAAAGGTTTGGAATTACATGGGAAACAGAAGTGGCTCATTTAAAACCAACGGATTTTCCTATTTATTCTGATTTATATGAAGATTTAGAAAAAGAATATAAAGAAAATCCATCCGAAGAGTTAAAGCAATTACTTGGAAAATTCCGTTCCATTGCAAAAGGTGCAGATCAATTTATATTTAATGGTTATACAGATATAGAATTAGATACAGATATTATAGACTTGGATATCTCGGCTTTATTAGAAGCAGACGAGACAATATTGCGTTCGCAATTTCATAATATCAATTCCTATGTTTGGAACTTTATCGCAAAAAATAGAGAACAAAATATAGTTTATGGCAAAGATGAAAGGGTTCTTTATATTGTTGATGAGGGGCATTTATTAGTTGATGAAAAAAATCCAGAAGCGTTGATTTTTCTAAAGAATGTTGCAAAACGTATTCGAAAATATAATGGTGGAATTATATTCACCACACAATCAATGGTTGATATTTTATCTGAAAAAATTAAAAAATATGGACAAGCAATTATTGATAGTGCTTGTTACAAGTTTATTATGGGAACGGATGGACAAAACTTAAAAGAGACCAAAGAACTTTTTGATCTTACAGAGGCAGAGGAAAGTTTGTTGGTAAGTAAACAAAGAGGTAGAGGAATCTTATTTGTAGGTTCCAATCGCATTGCAGCAAGAATAGAAATTCCAGATGAATTCTTGCGGATTATGGGAAATGCAGGTGGTAAATAATGCCTTGGGCAAAAATTGCTACTATAGGGGCAAAAGCCCTTTTAAAAAAAGATGAACAAGGAAAAAGAAAAGGCCTTTATATACTTATTGGTGTTTTATTTATACCATTTTTAGTTCCTGTTTTGGCCTTATCTTTGCCAGGATTCTTTGGTAAAGATAGTGATGATTCTACGGATCTGACATTTGAACTTATGAACAGTAAACTATATCAGAAAGTTTACTCAGAATATGAATCCTTTAAAAGTGCAGTTGATAATCAAATTTCAAGTCAAATATCGGCTATGCAACAAGAGGACACAAAACAAGCGGAAGATAATTCAAAACAAGTAGAAAATTTAAAAACAAAAACTTCGAACAAAAAATCTAAAGTATCAAGAGAGATGAAATCAACTCAAAATACAACACAAACAGTATCTGTTACTACAAATAATACCAATATAAATAGTGTGAGTGAAGATATTGTGAATTATGCAATGGCTTATATTATGAATAAGTATACAGATATACAGACAAAACAAGATAGCTTTTTGTTTCGTTTTAAACTTGGGTTTGAAATTAGAAATTTCTACGAAGATATAACAACTGTTAGAGTTTGGAGAGAAGGAACAGCTCCAAACATTACATATCAATCTGAGGTTAGAATTTTAAGTGCTTATGCAGTGGGGAAAAAATATTTTCAAGACACTCCCGATCAATACGAAACCTCTTATCTTGCTTTTGGTGGAATGACAGAAAATGGAGATAGTGATCCTAGTTCTAATAATTCTTCAGATTATGCAATTGGAGATTTAAAATATCCTGAGTCTGGTATGCCAATACCACATTTTAAGCAAGGTGGAGATAGTCCTTGGGCGAATCATATTTATGGAAGTGGGCCAATGAGACAAACAGCTTGTGGGCCAACTTCTATGGCAATGATTATCTCTTATATTACGGGAAAAACAGTTTTACCACCAACACTTGCTGATTGGTCGATGTCACACGGTTATTATGTCTGGAACGCTGGAACGAGTTGGACATTTTATGATGCTGTGGCAAGGGAATATGGTCTTACAAGTACCCAAATTAGTGTTACAGCAAATAGTATTAGTAGTCATTTAAAAGCAGGACATCCGATTATTGCCAGCATGACTCCAGGGGTATTCACACAGGCAGGACATTTTATTGTACTTCGGGGAATTACTCCAGAAGGGAAAATTTTGGTAAACGATCCAAATGATAATGCTTCAAAAAATTTCTTTAATAAGGAATTTGATGTATCGTTGATTGTTAGTCAATGTAAAGGGGCGTGGGCATTTAGTAAGTAATGAGGGGTGACTTGAAGTCACCCTATAAGAAAGGAATGATAAAAATTGTGTTATTAACGAAAAAAGAAATGCTCGATATCATCCAAAAGGAATATGATATTGAGGATCAAGAGTTAATCCAATTAGGGATTAAGAAGAGAAAAGAGACAGCACTTACAGTACGTTTAAATCAACGACAAAAAGAATGGCTTACAGAGCATTGTTACCAAAAAAGGATTACAGAAAAAGCCTTTTTTGAAGAGGGAATATTAAAAATTTTGTCAAAAGATTTAAACATAAAAGAACTTAGAAGTATCCATAAAAAAAATAAATATAATAGGCTTATGCTTTTGGATAGGAGTTCTATCTTTTATATAGAAAATCAAATAGCAAATCAATTTAAAGAGTTATGCAAACAAAATAACATTAAGTATTCACAAGTTTTAAGAAGTTATTGTGTATTTGTATCTTCAAAGAAAGGAGATAAATAGAAATGATATTATATATTACTTCGTTTCGAAACAGTGAAATAATAGGTGAAGCTGTTGAAAAAAGCAGTCAAACCATTATGGACACAATCGTGAATGATAGGGAATCCTTAGTAGAACTGGTAAAAACAAAGCTATCACAATTACAATCTCCTTCTCATTTGTTGATCGATATACAGGCTTTAACTGATACAGATGATGAAATTCTACAGGCAATCAGAAGCCTTAGAATGGTCTATGATGATAAAAAACTTATTATCGTAGCATTGGAAAGAGAAAAGGGTGATGAATTTCTTAGTCAATTGTTTGCTATGGGAATTTATGATTTAGTTACAAAAGAGGATTCTGAGCCAGTGGAAGAAATCATGTATTGCATAGATACTGGAAAAAAATTTAAGGATAGTATGCAATATCAAAAAGAAAAGGAGATAGAGCAAACAAAGGAAAAAGAAAAGGTAAAAGTTACAGAAAAAGTAATTATTCAAAATCATATTATTACGAAAGTGAGTAATGCCCTAATTGGAATTACAGGAACGATATCAAAGGTAGGGACAACACATCATACAATTTTAACTGCTAATTACTTAAAAACAAAAGGATATCATATCGCTGTTTTAGAGTGTTCGGAAAAGCCCGTATTAAACTCTTATATGGGATTTTTTGAAGCAATTGAGCATGATGAAGGTTATTTTGAATATGAAAAAGTACATTATTATCCTCAATTTGAAATGAATAAAATGAGTCTTATTTATACAAAAGGATATGACATTATTTTAATTGACTTTGGGGTGCTACGAAATGATATCTTTGATGACTTTTTACGGTGTATGATTCAGGTCGTACTAAGTGGCAGTCAGCCATACGAACTTGGGGATACAGATGATATTTTTGAACTAGATAAAGCGATTTTTAAAAATTTTAAATTTGTCTTTCGTGATGTGGATGAAAAATGGAAAGAAATTATAAAAAGTGGAATGGAAGAATTGGATGTTTATTTTGCTCCACTTGTAAGAAATCCATTTGCAATAACAGATAACGAAGAGATTAAAAAATTATATAAGGAATTTGCTGAAAATAAGAATAAAGATAAAAAGGGATGGTTATATGATTTCTTTTCCAAAGCCAAAAAGAAAAAATAATACAAAATATTTATATAGTAAAAAGAAAGAAGAAGAAAAATTATTGGAGATAAAGAAGGGTGTTAAAGAAGTAAAGGGAAGTAGCTATAAGGAATATGCAACCAATATTGCGATTATTACATTAAAAAAGGGAATTGGTTCATCACATTTTGCGAAAGGAATTCAAACTTTTTTAGAGGATAGTATGCTTATTACTTCAAAAGAAGAAGAACAAGAAATTATAGATAATACTAGAATCTATGATTTAGGTGAGTATTATGGCCTAAATGAATGGCAAAAAAATGCTTTTATAAGAGCAGATATTCGTCTTGTTCTTACTACATATGATATAGAACAAATTCCAGAGTTAATGGAATTTGTAAAAGAATATGAAGATAATTGTATTTATCTATTTAATTTTGTACCAGAAGAGGTACAAAAGGAAGTCCATGAAATGATGGAAGATTATGAAACTTATTGTATACCACTTTTTCAAAAAGAAAAGTTGAATAAAAAAATAAAAAAAATATTTAAGGAGATTGTATGAAAATAGTGGGGTTAATTATTAGTATTATAATTATGTTTCTTGATGTGGGAACAGCAGCATATCTCATATTTTATTTAATTTCTATACCAGGTAATAAAAAATTATTCCGAAGGTTAGAAAAAAGAAAAAATAAAGGTAACCTTTCTAAGATTATTTTTATAACATTAATAATCAATTTTATTTATTTTACAATTATGAATTTATAGGAGAGAACAGAACATATGAAAAAATCTACGAAACAATCAATAGCGGTTGGATGTGCTATTACTTTAGTGCTTATTCTTGCTTTTGTTGCAGTATATAACATTCATACTATTCAAATAAAGGATGCGTATGAAATAAAAATACAGGAAAAAGAACAATTTTTAGATAAAAAAAGAAGGGTGGTATATGTACCAACCAAAAAAATTAAACCTGGGGTAATGATAACAAGAAATAATACACAAAAAATAGTGTATTATTCGGACAGTGAACAAAAAGAGTTTTTTAGTGATAAAGATCTCGGTTCTACTGCTCTTATCACATTAGAAAAGGATACCCCTATTTTTAAAAATATGATTACAGAAAATGTAGTGTCAGATAGTTTAAGAGAACAAGAGTTTACAGAGATTAATCTCTCAACAAATTTACAGGAAGATGATTCAATCGATGTAAGAATTGTGTTTCCAAATGGGGAATCTTATGTTGTTCTATCAAAGAAAGTCGTTAAACAATTAGCCGTAGAAAAGAATGGTTGCTATATCGATCTAAATGCCGAAGAACTTGATCGAGTACAGAGTGCATTTGTGGATGCATATTTAAATAAAGCAACGTTATATACGGTTAAATATATACAGTCATCTTTACAGGATCCTTCTATTGTCAATTATACTCCAAGTGTAGATGTAATTGAGTTGATTGAAAGTGATCCAAACATTGTTTCTATTAGTTCTAAATATTTAAGTGAATCGGCAAGAAATAGTTTAGAAACACGCTTAAATACTTTTAGAGAGGTACTTGTAAATCGTCAATTAGAAGAAAAACAACAAGAAAAAGAGATTCTTGATTTAGAAAATCAAGATGAGGATGAATTAGAAGACGAAAGTTTAACTTTGGATGAAGAAACTTCAAATGAAGATGAATTAGTAGTGGATACAGAAACAACAAATGAGGAAGGAGTGGAGTTCATTGACTAGAACTAGAATTATTGGATTTGTCGGCTCAGATAAGGCAGAAATTATTCTGTATTTGTCAAAAATATTAACAAAATTAGATAAAAGGGTTTTAATTCAAGATTTATCAGAAACGAAAGCATTGTCTTATTGTGTTAATAGCTCTTCGCAAGAGTTAGAGGATATTATTACATATTATCAAGCAGACTTTACAAATATAAATGAACTGCAAACTATGATTTATGATTTTATTCTTGTTGATTTTGGATTTAATTTAAAACATCCAGATATAAAAAAATGCAATGAAATCTGGATTCTAACGGATCCACAAATTCATCATGTTATGGCCCTTAAAGATCTCAAACTAGAAAAAGAGCAAAAAAGAATTTTAATTATAAAGGATTATGTACATGGGAAGATCACTCCTAAGTACATCATGAAAGAGTTAGAAGAGGTTAGCATTGCTTCGGATCCGTATAAAATTTATTGGGATCAAGAAGATTGGAAACAGGCAGTAAACTGTCAGTACAATAATATGGCCTTTTTTGACAAATTAAGTCTTGAATATTTGGATTTATTTGCAGAACAGCTAGAAGAATCTGGAATCACTAAGAAACAGCTTAAAAAGGTATTTAAACGAGTTGGGAGGGGAAAATAAATGGTTTTAACATTTTTTAGTAGAGCAGGTGGTGGATGTGCCACTAGCAATGCATTAGCAATTGCAATGCAAGCATCTATGGAAGGATACAAAACAGTCTTGCTCGATGTTACCTTTGATACTTATAACACACCACAGATTGCATTTCTTCCCCAAGTAGAAAATAACCAATCTGGTTATTTTGAAAACGTGGGAATTGATGCTCTTGTTCGAAATGTTTCGGCAGGAACGCTGAAAGAAGAAAACATAAGGGATATTGAAACAGAGATTAGTGAGAATCTGTATTATATCCCACGAACACTTAAAAAAAATTATGAAATCTACGTTGATGAGTTAAAAAAATCTGTAGAAGCAATGATAAAATCGCTGAACCTATATCACGATGTAGTTATTATTGATGTTGGATATGGGATGAATGAGACAAAAGAAGAAATTATTAAATATAGCGATCTACTTGTTCTAAACGTACCTCAAAATATCGGCGTGCTAAAGCGATATGTAGGGGAAGCGTACACAAGACAAGATAATGTATTTTATCTTGTTGGAAACTATGATCTTAGTAGTAAATATAGCGTAAAACGTTTGAAGGGAGAGGTTTCAAAGCAAAAAAAAGGACAAAAAATTGCTATGTCTTATATTTTACATAATGCAGAATTTGCAGATTCCACCCAGAATACACAACTTCTAAACTTTTTTAACCGAAATGAAGAGGTAGAAAAAGAGGATTACAATTATCCTTTTATGGAAAGTGTGAAAAAATCCTTCAAAAAGATTAGAAAGGAATATGAAAAAAGGGTGGAGGAAGAATGATTTTAAATACAATTATTATATTGCTAATCTTTTTAGGATTTGGCTCCTTTCTGTTTTTCTTTTTTTCAAAAGGGAAAAATACTGTTGTTGAGACAGGAAAAATGGAATATACACTAGATTGGTTGGCAGAACGAGTAAGAAATGATTTTGATCAAAGTCTTAGGATTGATATTAGAGAAATGAATCTTAATATGGTTGAAAGTCTAAAAGTAGAAAGACAAAGAAAAAAATTAAAAAAGGCTTATAAAGATTGTCCTTTAGGAGATAAAGGAGATAAGAATTATGTAAAAGATTACATCAGGAACTTATTGCAAAGCAAATACCAAGTTTCAGAAGAAACAATGGATCAATGGATAGATTTTACTAATATAAAAAAATTAGATAACATAACAAAATTTCTTATTGTACTTAACCAGTACAAAAAGAAATATGGATATGATGCCTTAAAAGAAATTATTCTTCAAAATAATTTAGATGTTCTTCGAAAAGAGGGGCAGGAAGAAGGATATTATATCGATGAAAAAGACTTAAATAGACTACTATTTGAGAAAAAAATCAACTTAGATTTTTATGACAAGTTAGAAATCTTAACGCAGCTTATTTACCAGAAAAATAATGGTAATGGAGTTGTAGATGAAGTTTTAGATATGAATGTAGATGGTGTATCTGGAGGAGAATCTGGCATCCCAGAGTGGGCGTTAGATGATTCTGTATCCAGTGTATTAAGCCATAATCTTGTTTATAGCTACGATAGTATTTGGATTTTTTTTCAAGCAAAAAAAATACATCTACGTTTCCTATCTTTTGGCAGTGAAAAAGAGTTAGAAAGAATTTGTAAAAACGTATATCAATATGATTATCCTGGACAATTGAGTGCTTCCAATGGTTATAAAATTAACCAAATGAAGAACGGTTCTCGTGTTACGGTTTTAAGACCAAATCTAACAGAAAGCTGGGTTTTTATCATCCGTAAGTTCGACAATGTTGTTGCCAAAGAAATCAATGAGGTAACAAAAAATAAAACAATAAGTGATATATTGATATCTTTGGTGAAAGGTTGTCAAGTAATTGCGGTTACAGGACAACAAGGAACTGGTAAGACGACTTTATTGAAAAGCCTAATTGGATACATTAATTCCAACTTTCCACTTCGTATTCAAGAGCTGGAGTTTGAACTTTGGGTTCGAAAATTGTATGTAAATCGAAGCATTATTACTTTCCGAGAGACAGATATAACAAAAGGAGAGGAAGCATTAGAAATTATTCGAAAATCAGATGGTGGCGTTACTATTTTCGGAGAAGTTGTATCTCCGATTGTGGCAGCATGGTTAGTAGCAACCGCCCATGTTGCTACTAGAATGACAATGTTTACTCATCATGCCGATAGTACAAAGGTATTAGTCAATACTTTTCGCAATGCACTACTTACAAAAGGTGGATTTTCAAATGAAAATATCGCTTTAGAAGAAGTGGTCGGAGCAATTCGTTTCGACGTTCATGTGGAAGTTATGCAAGATGAACAGGGGAAAATGATAAGATTTATCGAGAGAGTAACAGAAATTGTTCCAGATGAAGAAAAAATCTATCGATTGAATGATGTAGTGAAATATGATTATGAAACTGGAAATTATATTTTAAATAAGATTTCTGAACAGACATTGGCCAATATAAAAAAGAACATGAAACAAGAAGATTTTAGAAAATTACAAATGATTTTTGAAAATGTGGGGTGAGAAAATGGGAAATAAAGAGATGATAACCCTTTTATCTGCCTTGTTAGCAATATCCATTATAGTTTTTGGTGTTGCTTATATATTGTTAGTAAACAAAATAAAGCAAAAAAATCAATATGCAGTCTTTATCACAAACAAGAAGGTCAAAAGTGATAAATTCTATGTGTTATATAAATATTTATCACAAAGTTTCTTTGCAAAAAGAACAATTAGGAGAATAAAAATGCGTTATGACATTATTTATCCTGGTGATGAAAAAAAAGCAGCAATAGAAACTATAAAAGTATTTTTTACAATATGGGGTGGTTGTATTGCAGTAGGACTCTTTGTTCTAGTTAATGCAATAGGATTGTATGGTACAGCATTAGCTTTTACCATGATCTATATCATCCAAAATGAAGTTAT
>DVIZ01000009.1 GCA_018710905.1 Candidatus Scybalomonas excrementigallinarum
ACTATGAAAATATTTATAAAATTATGGAAGAGAAAAAATTTATGCATAATATACAAAAATTAGAAAATAAAATTGGGTAAAATATGGAAAATAAAGGAATTAATTGACAAGTAAAATCATATGATCTAAAATGAAAACAAGTTAATTGGTAGTACCAATATAAAGTGAAATAGAAGATATTAGGTTTCTAATAAATTCTGAGTAAAGTGAGTGAATAGAAAAGAGAGAAACGGAAGGCGTTTCTCATTCTTCTTTTAATTAATTGGTACTACCAATTGGGGTTCGAATAAAAAGGATAAAACCAAATGGTGTTTTTGAGAGAAGGAGGAAGTTATGAATATTTTAGTGTGTGTAAAACAAGTTCCCGATACAACGGAGATCCGAATTGACCCAGTTACAAATACGTTAATAAGAGCAGGGGTTCCAAGTATCGTGAATACGTTTGATGCTTATGCGTTAGAGGTGGCAGCTCGTTTAAAAGAAGCGGTTGGAGGAAAGGTTACTGTTTTATCCATGGGACCAGAACAGGCAAAAAATGCATTAAAAGAATGTCTAGCTGTTGGAGCAGATGAAGCCTATTTATTTAGTGATCGTGTCTTTGGGGGTTCTGATACATTAGCCACAAGTTATGTGCTTTCTTGTGCAATTAGGGCGGTAGAGGAAAGAACTGGTGAGAAGTTTGACTTGATTTTATGTGGCAAGCAGGCTATCGATGGGGATACTGGTCAAGTGGGTCCTGAAATCGCAGAATATTTAGGGTATGCACAAATTACATATGCTTCTAATGTAGTGATGGAAGAAGGAAAATTAAAGGTAACAAGAGAGTCTGATGAAGGTTATGATTCTTTTACAGGAGAGTTGCCTCTTCTGATTACGATTGTGAAAACAGATTTTGAACCAAGATATCCAACAATTAAATCGAAAATGGCGGCAAAGAAAAAAGAGATTCCGACTTTGACTTCGGCAGATATTGAAATCGATACAACAAGATGTGGCTTAAAAGGTTCTCCAACAAAGGTAAAGAAAACATATACACCAGTAAGAGAAAAAGTATGTGTAAAAATTGAGGAAGAAGATACAAAGACAGCCGTATTAAAGCTTGCAGATTTATTGACAGATTCAAAAGTAATTTAGTTGGGAGGAAGAGCCATGAGTAGTAGATTTACAGATTATAAAAATCTTTGGGTTTTCATTGAAACTGAGGAAGGAAAGGCAAAAAACGTTGGGTTTGAACTTTTAACTCCAGGAAGACAGCTTGCGGATAAGATGGGGGAAAAACTTGTAGCAGTCGTTGTAGGACATCAAGTGGAAGAAGAAGCGAAAAAAGCCATTGCTTATGGAGCCGATGAAGTTCTTTTAGTAGAAGGAGAAGAGTATTATAATTATAATACCGATGCTTTTACTTATGCATTAGAGCAATTAGTGAAGAAATATCAGCCAACAAGCGTTTTAATTGGGGCAACAAACAACGGTCGTGATATGGGACCAAGACTTGCTTGTCGTTTGAAAACAGGGTTAACAGCAGATTGTACGGGGCTTGATTATGATGAAGAGGCAGGAAATATGATTTGGACTCGTCCAGCTTTTGGAGGAAATCTAATGGCAATGATCCTCTGTCCGGATAATCGTCCACAGATGGGAACGGTTCGCCCTGGGGTATTTAAGAGAGGAAAAATGGAAGAGAAACGAGAAGGTACGATTATTCGAGAAGAAATTCATCTTCCAAAAGAACAAATTCGTGTGACTCTATTAGAACGAGTAAAAGAAGTAGCAGAAGCTGTGAATTTAGAAGAAGCAGACGTTATCGTTGCAGGTGGAAGAGGCCTTGGATCTGCGGATAATTTCTCTTATGTTCGAGAGTTAGCAGAAGTATTTGGTGGTGTTGTTGGAGCTTCTCGTGCAGCAGTCGAGGCAGGATGGATTCCTCATGCACATCAAGTAGGGCAAACAGGAAAGACAGTAGCGCCAAAGCTTTATATTGCTTGTGGTATTTCAGGAGCCATTCAACATTCAGCAGGAATTACAGGTTCTGATACGATTATTGCTATTAATAAAGATAAAGATGCGCCTATTTTTGAGATAGCCGATTATGGAATTGTAGGAGATTTAAAACAAGTAATTCCAGAGTTAATTAAAGAAGTAAAAAAGAGAAAAGAAAATGAATAGCAAGAGCTTAAATCCTCTTATAAGAATGAATCTTATAGGGGGATTTTCTTATGGGATAGAAAAGGGACTTTCCTTTATATAGGATATTGTGTTTTAATAACAATTTACTTATAATGAAAAATACAAAAACAATGTTATTCTATAATAAGTGGAGTCAAAAATATGTAGGATTTGACATGTATAGCCTGATGCGTAATTTGAAACTATAGAAAACAAACAATATGTACAAAATATTTCATAATGATATAAGAGAAGTAGTTTTAGAAGTACAATAACAAGGTTAGGAGAAGGAAAATATGAATGTGAAGCAAGAAGTGAGTGTAAGAAAAATCAGAAAAGATGCAGAAGATAACTATAGAGGAGGGTATTTTTGTTGTGAGGCATTGATGGCTTCTATTCGAGACAATTTTGAATTGGATATTCCAAAAGAAGTCATTGGCATGGCATCTGGTATGGCAGTTGGGGCTGGTCGATCAGGTTGTATGTGCGGTGCTTTAAATGGTGGCATTTTGGCACTTGGATTGTTTTTTGGTCGGACAGAGCAAAATGGCCCAAACGATCCAAAGGTTATTAAGTGCATGGAGTTGACAAAGGAACTTCATAACTGGTTTCGAGAGAATAATGGGAAAAAATCTGTTTGTTGTCGTGTGTTGACAAAGGAATTTGATATGGGAAAAGGGGAACATAAGGAACAGTGTATTTCCTATACAGGACTTTGTGCGGGAAAGGTAGCAGAGATTATCATCCGTGAACTAGGGCTTAAAAATTTAGATTTGAAAGAGGAAAGTCAGTCATAGCAAAGAAGTATTTTTCAGCAGTAATATTTTGACAAAATTTTTTCAGGATGGTATACTTAATCTACGTGAAAGGCAGAATGTAAGCGAAAAGTTTGCAAGAAATGCCTTTTCTCGTTAAAAAGATAAAATTGTATAGAAAAAGTAATTTTATATAGAATAAATTTTCATCGAAAAGTATAAGATAATAGGAAAAGGCTGAGAAGAGAAGAGTACAATTTCTAAAGATTACAGAGAGTCTGATTAGGTGGAAGCAGATATGGGAGGAAATTGGAAGATGGTCTTGGAGCCGCGTACCGAGCAAGACAACAAAAGCGAATCATTTGTTTTGTAAGATTACGACGGGAATGCCCGTTATAGCATAAAAGTACCAATTGCTATGGAAAAGAAAAAATGAAAGATTCTTTTCCTAGAAAAATAGGAACTTTATGAGGCAAGATTTGTAAGAATCTTGTAAAAAAAGGTGGTATCACGAAGCAATAGCTCTCGTCCTTTTCCAAACGGAGATAGGAGGGGAGCTTTTTTCTATACAGTTTACAATTTTGAAAGTAATTCGATATAAAAAACGCTTATAACAGTGTGAATAAAATTAGGAGGATTAGATATGTGTACAAACTGTAAAAAACCATATTATATTACGACAGCTATTGCCTACACATCAGGAAAACCACATATTGGAAACACTTATGAAGTAGTACTTGCGGATAGTATCGCTCGTTTTAAAAGAGAGCAAGGATACGATGTTCGTTTCCAAACAGGAACGGATGAGCATGGACAAAAAATTGAATTAAAAGCAGCAGAATCAGGAATTAAGCCAAAGGAATTTGTTGATAATGTAGCTGGAGAAATTAAAACGATTTGGGATTTAATGAATACTTCTTATGATAAATTTATTC
>DVIZ01000098.1 GCA_018710905.1 Candidatus Scybalomonas excrementigallinarum
GTGACGAACTTTACCGAATCTGAACAATGGGATACGGTAATAGAGGGAAACGATGACCTTTTAGAGAAATATATGTCCGGTAAATCATTAGAAGCATTGGAACTCGAACAAGAGGAAAGCATAAGATTTCAGAATTGCTCCTTGTACCCTGTTTATCATGGAAGCGCAAAAAGCAACATAGGGATTGAGCAGCTTATAGAAGTGATAACGAATAAATTTTATTCATCAACATACAGAAAGAAGTCTGAACTTTGCGGAAATGTCTTCAAAATTGAATATTCGGAAGAAAGACAACGTCTTGCATATGTACGCCTTTATGGAGGAATCCTGCATTTGCGGGATTCGGTTAGAATATCGGAAAAGGAAAAAATAAAAATTACAGAAATGTATACTTCAATAAATGGTGAATTATGTAAAATTGATAAGGCTTATTCCGGGGAAATTGTTATTTTGCAAAATGAGTTTTTGAAGCTAAATAGTGTTCTTGGAGATACAAAGCTATTGCCACAGAGAGAGAGAATTGAAAATCCGCTCCCTCTGCTGCAAACAACTGTTGAACCGAGCAAACCTCAACAAAGGGAAATGTTACTTGATGCACTTTTAGAAATCTCCGACAGTGACCCGCTTCTACAATATTATGTGGATTCTACGACACATGAAATCATACTTTCTTTCTTAGGGAAAGTACAAATGGAAGTGACTTGTGCTCTATTGCAAGAAAAGTATCATGTGGAGGTAAAAATAAAAAAGCCTACAGTCATTTATATGGAAAGACCGTTAAAAAAAGCAGAGTATACCATTCACATCGAAGTGCCACCGAATCCCTTCTGGGCTTCCATTGGTCTTTCTGTAGCACCGCTTCCATTAGGGAGCGGAGTACAGTATGAGAGCTCGGTTTCTCTTGGATACTTAAATCAATCGTTTCAAAATGCAGTTATGGAAGGGATACGATATGGCTGTGAACAAGGATTGTATGGTTGGAATGTGACGGACTGTAAAATCTGTTTTAAGTATGGCTTATACTATAGCCCTGTTAGTACCCCAGCAGATTTTCGGATGCTTGCTCCTATTGTATTGGAACAAGTTTTAAAAAAAGCTGGAACAGAATTGTTAGAGCCATATCTTAGTTTTAAAATTTATGCACCACAAGAATATCTTTCACGAGCATATAACGATGCTCCCAAATATTGTGCAAATATCGTAAATACTCAACTGAAAAATAATGAGGTCATTCTTAGTGGAGAAATTCCTGCTCGGTGTATTCAAGAATATCGTAATGATTTAACTTTCTTTACAAATGGACGTAGCGTTTGTTTAACAGAGTTAAAAGGGTACTATGTTACTACTGGTGAATCTGTTTGTCAGCCCCGTCGTCCAAATAGTCGGATAGATAAAGTACGATATATGTTCAATAAAATAACTTAGCACATTTTATATTGTTATATAAATGTGGCTTCTTGTTAAACGAAACGAGATGAAATATTCTTTAATACAGATTTGAATTAAATGTAAAGGAGAAGATAATTATTATAAACTGTGAGTGGGTACTGTGTCCCATCTGTGGAAATAAAACACGTTTGAAAATAAGGGAAGATACTGAATTAAAAAAATTCCCCCTCTATTGTCCGAAATGCAGACAAGAAAATTTAATTTCATTAAATTTAGCGTCAAGCGTGTTTAAAAAAATTCGCTTCGCTCATGTAATTAGAAAAGGAAGAGAGGTGATTATCATGGCAATATTTCATTTATCTTTAAGTATAGCTAAAAGAAATGGAGGGGAGAGAAGTTTAATTGCAATGGCTGCGTATAGAAGTGGTGAACGCTTGTATAGTGAATTATACGAAAAGCATAATTACTATAATCATATGTTTTAATCAAGTTTAGGAGGAATTAATTAT
The DNA here is from genome assembly GCA_018710905.1 of Candidatus Scybalomonas excrementigallinarum. Lineage (GTDB taxonomy): Bacteria > Bacillota > Clostridia > Lachnospirales > Lachnospiraceae > Scybalomonas > Scybalomonas excrementigallinarum. Next base: position 1,899 of record DVIZ01000098.1, read on the forward strand.
GAAGTGTAATGAATGTAACAGGGTTCAATTAAAAGAGGGAAGCGTATCATTTTCACAATCGAATTTACGACACAACCAAATTTTAATTTGGCTTTGCATTTTATCTTTTTTTAGCGTATTAAATGAAATGGTTTTGAACGTCTCATTACCTGATATTGCAAATGATTTTAATAAACCACCTGCGAGTACAAACTGGGTGAACACAGCCTTTATGTTAACCTTTTCCATTGGAACAGCTGTATATGGAAAGCTATCTGATCAATTAGGCATCAAAAGGTTACTCCTATTTGGAATTATAATAAATTGTTTCGGGTCGGTAATTGGGTTTGTTGGCCATTCTTTCTTTTCCTTACTTATTATGGCTCGTTTTATTCAAGGGGCTGGTGCAGCTGCATTTCCAGCACTCGTAATGGTTGTAGTTGCGCGCTATATTCCAATGGAAAATAGGGGTAAAGCATTTGGTCTTATTGGATCGATAGTAGCCATGGGAGAAGGAGTCGGTCCAGCGATTGGTGGAATGATAGCCCATTATATTCATTGGTCCTATCTTCTACTCATTCCTATGATAACAATTATCACTGTTCCGTTTCTTATGAAATTATTAAAGAAAGAAGTAAGGATAAAAGGTCATTTTGATATCAAAGGAATTATACTAATGTCTGTAGGCATTGTATTTTTTATGTTGTTTACAACATCATATAGCATTTCTTTTCTTATCGTTAGCGTGCTGTCATTCCTGATATTTGTAAAACATATCAGGAAAGTAACAGATCCTTTTGTTGATCCCGGATTAGGGAAAAATATACCTTTTATGATTGG
>DVIZ01000099.1 GCA_018710905.1 Candidatus Scybalomonas excrementigallinarum
CCCATATTCATAAGGCGCTCCATACATACAATGATTCCTTCTCGCGCACCATCATTTCCAACTGCGGCGGATGGAACCAAAATCGCTTTTGTGTTAATCGGTTCTTTTCCGATACATTTCCAAAATAATACCATAGTCTTTTCGTTTAAGCCACTTGAAGTTAAGAACAGGGTTCTCATAAACTTAGTCCTCTTTTAATTTTTCAAATTTACTATTTATATACCTACTCACGATAGTTCTCCTCCTTAATTTTATTTATGATTTTGGTTGTCGAATAATCTTTCCGTCTTTTTATTATATGAACCAAAGTTTTACTATTTTGGGCAGCAACAATCTCATTATAATAATCAATTGCGCTTTCTTCTCCAATAGTAAAGCAATCTGGTTTCAATATTTCAAAATATTTACAGACATCATCTTCATCAAAGACAAAAACAGCATCCACAAAACGTAATGCTTGCAATATTTTGATACGCTGATTCTCTGGAACAACTGGTTTCGTATTACCTTTTAATCGTTTTACAGAATCATCAGAATTTACTGCTACAACCAAATAGTCCCCACAATTCTTAGACTCTTCTAAATGACAAATATGTCCGTAATGAAGTAAATCAAAACACCCTGATGTTAGCACAATTTTTTTATTTTTATTCTTATCGCGTAATAAACGGAGTTCTGATTCTTCATTTATTATTTTTGCAACTTTCATGTATCACCTCTATTACATTCTTATACTTAAAATAAAAATTAAATTTTCTATGTAAGATGATAAAACATCAATTCATACCGAAATAATCCCATAATGTTAGTTATTTTGTTTTTTTTCAATACAGCTTACCATTATTATCACTATTCCGCGAGTATTAGATGACCTTAAATTCAATCTCTCCTTCTTGTATCTAACAAATATATTCTACTACCCCTGTTGTTTTTACTTTCTAATATACTTTTATGGTTAACTCATTGAAATCTACTATCAACAAAATCCAGCATTAAATTCTCTTCTCAGATTTTCGCACTACCATGCACATTTTTATAGAAATTATCAATACTATCTATTTTTTGTACCATTAGAAGTATCAATCCTTGTTCTACATTTCTTATTGCTACTAGACTTTCGTAAAGATGTTCTGTTTTGCTTTTTCAATTTTTTATTCATTTTTTGAAGTTTTTTATATGCATCTTGAAACTTTTTTTTCTTTTCATCTGTCAATCCAATTTTGGAGTAATAATAAATATTCATCCACTGCTCGGCCGTGATTAACGTATATGAATTTGAAAGACTAATTCTATTGGCTTTTCCCAATCTTTTGATTTGCTCATTAGAAAATAAAATAGAAAGTCTCTCTTTAGCAGTCTCTCCTTTAATATTAGTGTAAAAAAAAGCCACTAAATCTTTATAATTTTGAAGATCATCACCACTCAATCTATCATCCCATAACTGCATATGAAGCATAACTGTATCAACATTAGGCGAAGGAAAAAAATCGCTCCTTTTAAAACTATGTGTAATTTCTACCTTATATTGTGCCTTTATTATAGCAGCACGAAAACCTTCATATTTTTGTAATGGAATACCGCAATTCTTTTTAGCTGCCTCTCTTTGAATTATGATATTTATATCTGATGGTGGATTTACATCGTCTGTTAATTTCCTAATAATATCCGCTGTTATCTGAAAAGGAATATTGGAGAATATTTTATATCTGCGATTTAAAGGCAACTTATATTTTAAAAAATCACCAAATATATATGTAACATTATCATGACTGTGATATCTTACTAAATTATTATATAATTCTTGATCATATTCAACTGCAACAACCTCTCCAGCATGCTGAGAAAGTACATCTGTTATTATCCCTTTTCCAGGACCAATTTCAATAACATAATCTGTTACATCAATATTTGACTTGCTTATTAAACGTTCTACCAACTTTTTATTAACCAAAAAATTTTGTGAATATCCAAGATTTTTCATCTAATCGCACCTCATTCTCTATTTATTTTCATAACTATATACGAGTAAGCCCTAACGTTGCATAAAAAACAGCCCCTGTAAAACGATATATAAGTAAAGTGCGCCAATAACCTATTCTTTCAAACACGATGAATGACCATTGTAATTTCTTAAAAAATGTACAATTACTTTAAAATATTATATATCTGATCTTTACCTGAATCATTTGCTCACTATTGTTGTATCTATTTTCTTGCATAGACCATTTTTTTTGGGCACATACCAGTCTCACGGAACGACTGTTGCACATTTTCTAAAACATAGAAGACAAAATATTTTTACTCTATAGAATTCTTTCAAAAAATATAATTTGCATTTGTCGATGGCTTTATTATACTATGACCGCTTACTTATGGGAATAGATGAATTGTAAACTTGCTGGTGAAAATCGCTAATGACAGTCGGTGTTCGTTCTTTGCTTATCGGTCAAAGCGAAATTTGAACAGCGCGGCGATTAGCTTCTGTTTTATATGTTCCTCAACCTCGGCGCTGACTTTCCCGTGTACTTTGGAACAGTATCGGATATATCCGACGTAGTGGGAAAGAACGGTGTCGATTGCGTCCGGGTCGCCCTCATGCGCCTTGACGATTGTTTCATATGGGAGAAGTTTACTCATGGTCTTTTCCCTCCATGAGCCGCCGCAGCCGTTTCAAAGCAAGCTGGATATGCCGCCCCGCTGTGCTGCGTGTCCGGCCGATATGTACGCCGATCACGCGCTGCGGCTGGCGCA
>DVIZ01000100.1 GCA_018710905.1 Candidatus Scybalomonas excrementigallinarum
ATTTAAAAAGAAATTTAAAATTACAATTTTGTTGAAAAGGGATTATTATGGAAAAACTATTGAGATAAAGAAAAAGACAAAGCGTAATAATTTAACAATCTTGTGTTAAGTTGTTATAAAGAAAAACGAAAAAATGAAAAAATAAAGTTTGTTTTATGATAATTTTATTATAAAAAGAAATAAGAATGAAAAATAAAATATAAAATTTTTGTATAAAAAATAGGCGGATTCTCTAAGAAAAAAAGAGCTTAAGAAAAAAATTCATAAGCTCTTTTTAGAATAAAGTATTATGGTACATACTTTGTAACTACTTTGTAACTTTCTAGTTTTTCTAGAAAGGAATACGATTTAATAAAGGAGTAAATGTTTTTCTTCTTGTTTGCGAACATCTCCAATGATTCTTGCCCAAGGAGTAAATTCCTCCATACGAGAAAGATAGACATTAGCATCTTTTTCTGGCATAGAAAGTAATAAGCCACCAGATGTCTGTGGATCAAATAGGACATCCATTAGTGCCTGTTCCACAGCAGTTTTTGTATCAAATTTTTCTTGTAAATAATCGAAATTATTGTACATTCCTTCAGGGATAATTCCCATAGATGCAAAAGAAAGAGCATCGGTTAAAATTGGAATAGAAGTTGTGTGAAGGGCAATCGTCTTTTGACTACCGGATGCCATTTCATAGCTATGCCCCATAAGACTAAATCCAGTTACATCCGTACAAGAATGCACTTCTAATCCTTTCGTACATTGTTTTGCATATTTATTTAACGTGGACATAATAGAAGCGCTTTCTTTTAATTGCTTATCGGAAAGCAGTCCTGCTTTTCCAGCAGTATTCATGATTCCGACGCCAATTGGCTTCGTTAAGACGAGAACATCTCCTTCTTTTGCATTACTATTTGTGAGGATTTCAGAAGGGTGGGCGAATCCTGTCACACAAAGTCCATATTTTGGAGTTGGATCCGCAATGGTATGGCCACCTGCAATCACTGCTTCCGCTTCTTTTACTTTTGCATATCCTCCCTCTAAAATTTCTTTCATAACTTCTAATTCTACACAGGAAGGAAAACAAAGAAGATTCATAGCTGTGCTAGGATTTCCGCCCATGGCATAGACGTCGCTTAGTGCATTTGCGGCAGCGATCTGTCCAAATGTATAAGGATCATCTACCATTGGTGGAAAGAAATCAACGGTTTGAATGGCAACGGTATCTTCATTGATTCGGTAAACACAAGCATCATCGCTTGTATCAAATCCAACTAATAAGTTTGGGTCATGAAATTTTGGAAGAGAGGATAAAATCCCTTGAAGAATAGAAGGGCCAATTTTAGCCGCACAACCAGAAGTTTTAGTCATTGTTGTAAGACGAATATCACTCATAAATACTACCTTTCCTTATTACAAAATTATAAATTTAATAGTTATTCGTGCAAAACATTGTTTTTCCTGATGGGAGTTTTGCATTATTTTTATGTTATAGGAAATTCCTCGCAAAGCGAGTTATCTTATAACATAAAAAAAGCACTACGTGCGAACGATGCGCAGCTTGCGTGGAAGGCATAAGTCAAGCAGAAATGCTCGCATTTCTATTTGACGCCGCCCACGAACATGAGAAACGCGCGGAGCGAGTTTCTCATTGTATGCAAAGACGATAATTTTGCTTCGCAAATTGCTCGCGCGCGGCAAAGTGTACGTTGCTTAAAGTGACCGAAAGTCGCGAAGAGTGCGCAACGCACACTTTGTTCTTTATAGAAACTTTCTCTAACTTATATTGTCGCATAATTTTGCAAAAAAAGCGAGTTCCTCCCGAAAAGAACTTGGAATATTTATGGAACATGATATAATTTTATCATATTTCCAATGTTCTATTTCCAAGAGTTTATGGGAATTTTATTCCTTATATATGATAAAAAAGAGAGGAATGTTTGTAGTTGAATTTGGTTGAATTATATAAGAAAGATGGAAGTGTCATACAAGGTGGTATATTAAAGGCGCTTGGTGTGAACGCAGAAGATAGAAATATTATTTGTACAGTAGGAGGTGGTGGAAAAACCACACTGATTGAAGCTCTGGCAAAAGAATACCAAATGGCTAAAAAAAAGGTGGTTTGTACGACAACGACGAAAATAATGACGCCTTCTTATGGAGAAGTTTTGTTGGAGGAAAATGAGGAAGCGTTACGACAACTTATGAAAAAAGAAGGACAAGGGATTGTGACAGTAGCACTTCCTTGGAATAAAGAGAAGTTAACTGGGGTAAAGGAAGAATTTTTAAAGAAGATCTTTGCCACCTATCCCATCGTTTTAATTGAGGCAGATGGTTCGAAAGGGTTACCAACAAAAGTTCCGAATGAGAGCGAGCCGGTGATTCCAAAAGAAACGACCATTGTATTAGGAATTCAAGGAATTGATGCTTGTGGTAAGCCGATAAAAGAAGTATGTCATCGTCCAGAGCGAGTGGCGCTCTTATTAGGAAAATCAGAAGAAGATGTGATAACAGTAGAAGATATGGCAACGTTATATTTAGAAGAACGGGCGCTAAGAAAAGGTTGTTTTGGAAAAGAATATTGGGCCATTATTCAAAAAGTCGATACAAAAGAGAGAATGGAATTAGCAAAACAGATAGTTGCTCATTTAGAAAAAAGAGGATTTAAAAATAGTCTAATTTGCAGAAGAAAAGAGAGCGAGCAATAAAAGAGAGTGAGCAAAAAGAAAGTAGCAGAAGAAGAAAACAAAGTGGAGGAAAAACGATGAAAGTAGTAATAAAAGGTGCAGGAGATCTAGCAACAGGGATTGGATACCGTTTAAAACGATGTGGCTTTACAGTTGTTATGACTGATTTAGAAGTTCCGACAGCGGTTCGAAGAACGGTTGCATTTTCAAGGGCTATTTATGAAGATACTGCAGTGGTGGAAGGGATAACTGCAAAATATGCAAAAGGATTTGAAGAAATAGAATCCATATTAAAAGAAGGACAAATTCCTGTGTTAATAGATGAAGAGGCAGAAGTTGTAAAATGGTGGAAACCAGATGTTGTTGTGGATGCCATTTTAGCCAAGAGGAATTTGAATACTTCCATTACCGATGCATCACTAGTAATTGGAGTTGGTCCAGGGTTTATTGCAGGAGAGGATTGTCACAGAGTGATTGAGACAAAGCGTGGTCATTATTTAGGTACGGTAATAAAAGAAGGAAGTGCTATTCCAAATACGGGAGTTCCAGGAAATATTGGAGGATATACAGTGGAACGAATTATTCGTGCTGCTAGCGATGGGATTTTTCATCCGGTAGCAAAGATTGGAGATTTGGTGCAAAAAGGAGATGTGGTTGCTTATTCTAATGAAGATCCAATTTATGCGCAGCTTACAGGGATTGTAAGAGGGATGTTGCAAGAGGGAGTCGTTGTTGTAAAAGGAATGAAATCAGGAGATATCGATCCAAGATGTGAGCAATCCCATTGCTTTACAATCTCGGATAAAGCAAGAAGTATTGGCGGAGGAGTGTTAGAAGCTATTTTCTCTTATTTTTATGAAAAAAGCGGGCTTCCATTTTAAGAAAAACGATTCGTATAAAGAGTTCATAAAGGTTTCGAAAAAAGTTAAATTTTTGTTTCGAGAATGATAAATTAATGATACAATAGAGACAAAGAAACAAGAAAGAAACCGTTTACCAATTGTAAAAAGTGTTAAAATACAAGAAAGGAAAGAAAGAGAATGAAGTTAATTGATGCGGTTGGAAAAGCTTGCCCAATTCCAGTGATTATGGCAAAGAAAGAAATAGAAGAAGGTGCTACAGAGTTTCTTATTGTTGTAGATAATAAAATGGCTGTTGAGAACTTAAAACGTTTGGCCAATAATCAAGGATTTGGAATACAAGCAGAGGAAAAAGCGGGAAAATTTTACGTATCTTTTGGAAAAGACTGTGAGCAATGTGAAGAAGTGTTAGAACAGTTTGAGAAGGAACAAAAATATAACGGGGAAGATAAGAAAGATTATGTAATTTTTGTAGGAAAAGATTATGTGGGGGAAGGTGACCACACATTAGGAAGATCGTTAATACAGATGTTTCTTTATACGCTAACCCAATCAGAAGAACTGCCAAAAGCAATTCTTTTTATGAATGGGGGAGTGAAATTAGCAGTAGAAGATGAACAATGCATAGAACATTTATTACATTTATCAGAAAAAGAGGTAGAGATCTTTGTATGCGGAACTTGTCTTAATTATTATGGAATTGCAGATAAGTTAAAAGTTGGAACAGTATCGAATATGTATGATATTGTAGAACAGATGCAAAAGGCAGGAAAAGTAATTACAATTTAATGAATGAAGTTTTTATTATTATAGGGATTACATTTTCTATAAAAGAATAAGGCACTACTAAAGCAATAGAAGTGTAAGTGAATGTTTTGGAATAAGGGAGTGCACAAATGACATTAGAAGAAAAATTTTTAGGAATTTATAAAGAAATTAAAGAGGAAATCAGTCAGCCAGTCATGAAGATTGCGTTAAAAGAGGAAAGTGTTACTATTTTTGATAGTAAAGTAGGGGGAATTCCTTATATGCCAAGTCAAGAATTATGGCCTTTAGATGAAGAAGGAAAACAACTTCGTTTATTAGCGCAGATTCATTGTCGCGATTTACAAGGATTAAAGATGTTTCCACAAACAGGAATTCTTCAGTTCTTTATTAAGAATGATAACGATCTTTGGGGACTAAACTTGGACGACTCTATGGATCAACGTGGTTTTCGAGTGCTTTATCATGAAAACGTAGATAATACTGTGACAGAAGAGATGGTAAAAAGTTTTTTAGCACAGAAGGAAGAACAGTGGGAAGAAGATGAGTATTTTCCAGTGAATGGAGAATATAAAATGAACTTTATGTTAGGAAGAGAATCTCTTAGTATCAGTGATTATCGTATGGAATTAGAGGTAAAAAGACGATTTCAAGAGCGTTTTCCAGAAGATGAAGTTATCGACTTTTGGGACTTAGAGGAAGAAGTATACGATGCCATTATGGAGGAGGATGGAGGACAAGGACATAAAGTTTCTGGTTATCCATTTTTCACTCAGTCCGATCCAAGGGAAGAGGGTAGCGAACATAATATACTTCTATTTCAGCTTGATAGTGAGTTTGGTGTAAAAGGCTCAGGAGATAAAGTAATGTGGGGCGATAGTGGTGTTGGAAATTTCTTCATTCGCGAAGAAGATTTAAAGAAATTAGATTTTTCAAATATTTTATATAATTGGGACTGTTGTTAAAATGAAATATTATTTAATTACATTTCCATCAACCCATAGCGCTATGGCAGGACAGAGCTATTTAAAAGAAAAAGTAAAATTCATGATTATGCCGACTTTGCGAGAAATTTCTAGCTCTTGTGGCATTTCGATTCGAATTTTGCAAGAGGATTTTCTTTTGGCCAAGTCGTTGATGGAACAATCGGATATAAAAGGCTATCAAATATATGCCATAGAAGGAAAACAAATCGAGCTTATCTTTCCAATAGAGGAGAAGTAAAAAAGATGCAGTTTTTCTAGTATTTATGTAAAAGAAGGAAAACAAAGACAGATATTTTTATCGTATTTACGAAAAAATATCTGTCTTTTTTATTCTATAGGATTAGGGTGTCAAAAGACACGTTTGTAAATATTTGATTTTGTTTGTACCTTGAAAATTTAACACGAATTGCGTTAGAGCTTTGCTTTAGAACTGTCGGATAACGATTCTGCAGA
>DVIZ01000101.1 GCA_018710905.1 Candidatus Scybalomonas excrementigallinarum
TGTATCGAGGACAAAATACAAAATGATAATTTATCAAAGATACTGTTGTGTTTGTATGTCTATAATTATTTTCCATACTATAAGTATAGCATATAATATGTACATAATAAAGACAAACATACACAAAAAAATTAAAATAAATAGTGCTTTCATCCCATCCCTAAAGGAATGGGCTTTTCGCACTTAAATTGTAACTTTTACGACCTTCTCTATGATACAAAAAAGTAAACCGCGCTACTCGGTACGGTTTACTTTTTTTCTATACTTTTCTTTATACATTACTTTATCTGCTTCTCTAATGTAATCCTCCAACTCCTTGTCCTGATTCATATCCGTTATCAAACATCCAATACTAAAGGACAGACAAAACGGTAATTCCTTTTCTTTTGCAAAGTGTTCCATCTCTTTTTTCATATTCGCTATCTTTTTCCTTATTTCCTCATCACTTCGTATCTGTTCAATAATAAGAAATTCATCACCACCCATTCGAATCGGAATGGAATTCTCATGACAATGGTTTAAAATTGTGTCGGCAACTATTTTTATCGCGATATCTCCATACTCATGTCCATATTGATCATTGATATACTTTAGCCGATCCATATCGATAAACATAATCAGCAAGTTTTTCTTTTCCTGTTTCTTTTTCTCAAACAAAGGACAGGCAAGATGTTGATACCCAAGTCGATTATATAAACCGGTCATAGAATCCTTAATGCTCATATCCGACAATATCTGATTCATATATTCTAGCTTTTCTTTTTCATACAAGTTCTCCATAGCAGAAGTTAGTATATTAACTACCTTAAATAAATACTGCTTCTCCATTAAATAAAGAGCATTGCGAATTACAAAATACCCAATTGTCCGCTTTCTAAAATGAAGTGGCATAAATAAAAAATCCATTCCTTTCTTCTCACAATCAAAAAAAGGGAATAAACTATCTATTTTCTGACCTTCATAACTTCTATCTTTACCACCCTCATAAGCAAATTCTACGTTCATCTGTTTTGGGTATCCATATACATGAAAATTTTCGTCCTCAATCAAATGGCGGTTATAATTATTTACCTTTCGTTTAAAATCATTAATATGTTCATCTAAAATCAAATAGATGGCATCACACTGAAAAGAAGAAATACATTTTGGAACCAGATTTGCCATTTCTCTCGCGGACTTACAATTTAACAGCTCTTTTCCTAATACCAGTATCTGTTCTTCCAATCCGTTCATTTCTATCTCACACATCATCTGTTTCTTAATATATTTACGGATATCAATCTTCTTATTGTAAGAACAGCCACAGCTTTCCGAATAAACACCTTCTATGTTTGTATAGTTAAATTTTGGAACTTGCTTTCCTTCCCATATTTTAAGTATCACGTCCGCACAACAATAACCGACTTCTTCCCGAATATGCCCTAGAGTAGAAATCTGTGGTGTATAAAAGCCTGCTTTGTCAAAATTATCAAATCCTGTGACACAAAAATCATTTGGTATGTGATAGCCTTTTTGTTTTGCTGCTTCACACACTCCTACAGCAATATTGTCATTGGCACAAATAATAGCCTCTGGAACTTCACCATGTGTTTTTAACAAATATAAAAAACCTTGATATCCACACTGATATTCATAGCTTTCAAAATAGAAATCTTCTTCCCTATAATCGATTTCATGCTGTTCTAAAAATTCCTTCAAAGCACGGGTACGAACATTATTTTCATAATTATCCGTAGGTCCCATGACAAACCAAAATTTTCGACAATGGTGTTCTTCATATAAATGTTGAATAATTTCTTGCATTGCCACATAATTGTTAATTCCTACATAATAAAAGCCTTCTACATCATTATTAATAGAAACCGCTGGTTTTTTCGATTTCCTCACCGCAGCGATCACTTGGTTCCGAATCTCTTCCTTTCTGATATTATTTAAATCTACAACGATTCCATCAAACTCCTTAAAATCTGGAAGATTATAAATATTATACTCTCCTATATTATAATCTTCATCCATACTCCATTCACTGGAACTATTAAAGATATAAAGATTCACCTCTTCGTTTGTTTCCTGTATTCTTTGTAAAATTCCACTTGGCCATGCATATGAAAAAAAGCGTTTCCATCCATCCATAATCAAGGCTATTTTCTTCATTGATTCATCCTCCCCAAACTAAGCCCCCGAACTAAGAACCTTTTTGTATCTTTTATAAATTTTTCCCGTATATAATTTCTATATTTTAACATTATTTTAATATTTTTACAATCAATCAAACGAATTTTTATATAAATCATACAAGTATTCTACTTAACTTTTGCCTTCTATGGAACAACGTGTGCTTTTTATGGTATAGAAAATGAATTTTCCTATCATATAAAAAAAGCAATAGACAGTCTTTTTCTGTCCATTGCTTTTTCCTTTTCTTTTATATTTATGATCCCTTAATCACTTTTATCTCTTTTTATATCTCTTGTTTAAAAGATGGAGAATATTTTGCAGCTAATCGAATAGCCTCTACCATGCTCACATCACTTGCAATTCCTGTTCCCGCAATATCCATCGCTGTTCCATGATCCACCGATGTTCTAAGAATTGGCATTCCACCTGTAATGGCAATGGTTCTTTCAAAATCTAATGTCTTTGTAGCGATATGTCCTTGATCATGATAAAGGGATAATACACTGTTGAACTTTCCTTGTAACGCTAAATGGAATACAGAATCAGCACCAATTGGCCCAACTACGTTATACCCTTCTGCCTGCAATTTCTCTACTGCTGGATAAACGGCTTTCATCTCTTCATCACCAAATAAACCATGTTCTCCACTATGAGGATTTAAACCTGCAATCGCCATGGTACCTTCATGAACGCCAAGACGTTTTAACGCCTCGGTACAGCGTTTTACATAATCAATAATTCGTTCTTCCGTTACCATATCACACGCTTTTCTTAATGATACATGGCGTGTTAAAAAGAAAACTCTCATTCCTCGAACTTCAAACATCGTAAGAGGATCTTCTGTATTCGTTAATGCTCCAAAAATTTCTGTATGTCCAATAAAATTAATGCCACCAGCACGAAGAGCTTCCTTATTAATTGGAGTGGTAGCAACCGCATCGACTTTTCTTGCATTGGCAAGTTCAATGCTCTTTTCGATAAATTCATAAGCTGCCTTTCCGCACATTCCGCTGACTTCACCGAGCTTTAACTCCTTCATATCGACGTTTTTCATATCGATTAAATTAATGATATCTTCTTCATAAATTCCTTGTTCTGGCTCTTCAATTACATGGATTTTCATTGGAACTTTTACGATTTCTACCGCCTGTTCCATTACATTTTTATCGCCAACTACAACACATCTTGCGACATCAAAGGTTTCTTTTCTTGCTAAAGACTTTGCTACAATTTCAGGTCCAATTCCTGCTGGATCTCCTAAAGGGATGGCTACTAATGGTTTCATAATGAACTCCTCCTTTTTGCTCTCTTTCTTTTTTGTTTTATGCCTTCTATCTAAATTCCGTTTTTTCTTCTATTTTTTCTATGGATACCTATTACCGTTTCCTCTTCTTATCCTAAGAAATAATTTAAAATCATAAGGGTAATCAGTGCAACTCCACCACAAAGAGTTGTTGTAACGCTCCATACTTGCATTTGTTCTTTTGTATTATCAATTCCCATTGTTTCATTAATAACCCAAAAATAAGAATCATTAAAATGGGAAAATGGAATTGCTCCGATACAAGCTGCTAATGCTGCAAATACTGGATTTAAGTGAAGTGTCGCAATCATTGGTGCTACAACAGAAGCTGCAGTTGTCATAGAAACCGCTCCTGATCCTTGTGCAACACGAAGTAACACGGCAATTAAAAATGGTAATAAAATTGGTGGAATACTTGTTTTTACAATGTTGGATGCAATAAATTCACCAAGGCCGCTTGTTTGAATAATCATACCTAAAGCACCACCGCCACCAACTAATAACATTAATTTACCACTGGCTTTTAACCCTTCTTCCATGGCGTTTAACGTTTCTTGTTTTGTGTATTTTTTTGTGAGTCCATAAATAGCTACTAATAATCCAAGTGCTAATGCTACAATTGGCTGTCCTAATAAGGATATCACGCTATTTTCTACTCCAAAAGAAGAAAGTGCTGTTTTTAAAATAATCAATACAATGGGAAGTAATATTGGTCCAAAACATAATAATGCAGATAATGATTCTTCCTCTTTTTGCTCTTCTTCTACTTCCACTTCCATTCTTTCTCTTGTCCAACCATCGCCATCTGGAATCTGATAGATTTTCTTTCCTAAATATTTTCCGTAAATTAAGCTGACAATAATAATGGGAATGGAAATAATCGTTCCATAGAGCATAAATTCACCGATATTAGCATTTAAAATTCCTGCAACACCAATTGGCCCAGCTGCTGGCGGTACAAGGGAGTGACTGGCTACCAAACCACCTGCAAGTGCGATACCAAGAGCTACCACTGACTTTTTCGTCTTTTTGGATAACGCTTTCATCAGTGGAGATAAAATAATAAATCCTGATGTACAAAAAATGGATAAGGAAGTTACAAATCCTGAAATTGCTAGGGCTTCTTCTTCATGATTTACCAAAACCACCTGTTATCGCATCTAAAACATCATTTTGAGACATTCCCCCAAACAATCCGATAAAGATAGCACAGATGATGACCGCAATAAACACATGGATTCTTGTCATCGTAATTAATAAAACTAACGCAATTAATCCTATTACAAGACCAAGTGCCATTCTCATTTCTTCTGACATACTCGATACCTTACCTTTCTTATTTTTCTCTTCTGTCTATGCTTTTTTACCCCTTTTTTCTTTTAACCTTCAATGACCGTATCTAAATAATCAAGACATTGTACTAACGTATCTTCTTTTCCTACAAGGCCACCCTTTGTAATCATAGGAAGACCTTCGGCATATCCACCAACCGTTTGAGAATAAATCGCAAGTGGAATGACTTCTCCTTTTACATGGAAACCTGAGATTCCAAGTTTTTCACAAAAAGCTGCCGCTACATCACCTCCAGATGCATAGATTCCACCGATTCTTTCCTTTAATATGTGAAGTAAAGATTCTAATACTTCTGCCATTGTTCCTGTAATAATCGCTGCACATTCTTTTTTACTTAAATTCTCGGCCCCTTTTACTTGGCTTAAATCTAAGACATCTTCTTTTTCGGTTGTTGTAGCAATGACTAACACACGATAATCCTCTGCTCCACGAACAATGGCTTCTTGTACCCGCTTTATTTCTTCTTTTCTCAATTCTTCTTCAAAAAACTGAGAAGTATCAATTTTTACAATAAAAGGATTTCCTGTCTCTTTTAAGTATTTTAACTGTTGTCTCGTCAGTTCACTTGCACTGCCAATTCCGCATAAAATTTTCTTTTCCTTTTCTGTTTTTTTACGTTTAAAAATCTGATTTGCTAATGCTGCGGTAAATGGACCTGGATCAATTGCCACAACCTTAATACCACAGGCACTACAGCACGCAGCAATGGCTTCAATATCACGATTACTTTGTGCATCAACGGCTACCACTCTATGAGTTTCTAATTCCTTTGTTAATTCTTCTAATAAATAACTAGACGATTTTGTTACTTTTTCAAGACCGATATAGCCAACGCTATGCTTTGTCTGCTTTTTAATAATCTCTGTCACTCTTGAAGTATCCACTGGAGAAGTCGGATCTTTTGCAACTTCTGTTTTTTGAAGTGGCACTCCATTGACAAGTAAAATATCTCCAATGCTTGTACGCCCTGATGCTGGGAAAGACGCCACAACAACGGCATGATAATCTTCTCCAAGATAATCTAAAATACTATCAATTTCAGCTCCTACATTTCCTCTTAATGTGGAGTCAATTCGTTTACTGTAAAGAATTTTATCATCCTTTGGAAAATAAGAAGCTGTTTCCTTTACAACACGGTACGCATCTTCCTTGCTCATTCCTCTGCTGTTTGTACTAACACACAGCACATCATACTGATTAAAATCCTTCATTTGCTCTAACTTTAAAACCGTTCCAACTGAAAAACCATCTTGTGCAAGAATCGCACCAGTATCATTTGCCCCTGTTAGGTCATCTGCAATAATTACAGTATTTAACATAACATTGAACCTCCTTTTTCTTTATCAATTATTCACAGACACTTGTTGTCGATAGGTGCCATTATATAGTTTCACAAAAATAAAGTCAACAAAACAGCTTGTTTTGTTCGTTTTATCAAAATCAAAATACTATATCATAAAAAATAGAACATTTTTGTTAAAATATCGTTAATAAAAAATAGATTTTATAGCACTTTGATATTTTTTTAACTAATATTATTTCGGTATCAAACGGTCATTTTAAAAATGTCGAAAGTGGATTTGCATAATTTTTATAAATTTTGTCCCGTGAAATAGAACAAAGTGTGCTTTGCGAGGAATTTCCTATAGAATAAAAAAAGCACTTCTAAAATTTTTAAACCAATGAAAAATATGCCTTTTTCGTTTCTCATTTTTTCAAAAAATTTAGAAATGCTTATTGCTAATTCATCTTTTATAAAATTTTATATGAAATATCGTTCCTTTTCCTACTTCACTTTCTACTTCGATCTGTCCTTGTTGTTTCATAATAATATTTTTTGCCATAGCAAGCCCAATTCCAACACTATCAGAAGAGGCATTTTTTCCTCGATAAAATCGCTTAAAAATGTAAGGAAGATCTTCTTTATCAATACCTTCTCCCGTATCTTTTATTTCCACTTCGGTATAGAGAGGATTTTTCACTCCATAGACACTTAAACTTCCACCGGATTTTGTATGCTCTAAACAATTTTTTAAAACATTTGTCAGTGCCTCTTTACTCCACTCAAAGTCTCCAATATAGCTACACCCTTCTTCTACCTCTACTTGAATGGTAACTCCCTTTAATTCCGCTGGAATCCATAAAGTTTCTAATGCATGGGATACTAGCTCTTTGACAATGACTACTTCTTCCTTCATGACAATGGTTCCTGCATCCATCTTTGACAATTTCAACAAAGAGGTGACAAGCCACTCCATGCGAGCAAGCTGAGATTGAATCCGATCGATAAACTGTTTTCTTTTTTCATATGGTAATTCTTGTTGTAACAGATCACTCAGTACCATCATAGAAGTCAATGGCGTTTTTAACTGGTGGGAAATATCTGCCATGGAATCCGCTAAATAATGCTTATCTTTTTTTAACAATTCCGCCTGTTCTTCTAGCTTTCTTGTCACTTTATAAATTTCATTTTTTAAATAACTTAATTCCCCCTCTTCGTTATCACGAATATCCATAAAATGTTCCCCATTTGTAATACGGCTTAAATAGTTGGAAAGTTCGGCAATTCTTTTATTTCGATAAAACAAAACCATGTATCCAATAAGTGCGATCAAAAAAACAGCACCAGCCATAATATAGTGACTGATAAAAGAAAAGAAAAAGCAACCGATGCTTGCCATAATAAGAACAAGCCCTTGTAACAAAATCATAATTCGAATATCTTTATTTTTCCACATATCTTTTTCTCTTTTCTTCCAGTCTTTTAGAATAGGCGGTATCCAATTCCACGAACGGTTTCAATTACCGTTGGATTTGTTGGATCTTCTTCTAACTTCTCTCTCAGCCTTTTAATATATACCGTCAATGTATTGTCATTGACATAATCGCCAGAAATATCCCAAATACCTTCTAACAATTGATTTCTAGAAAGGGCTTGTCCTCGATGATTAATCAATGTCACTAATAATCGATATTCTAAGGCGGTTAAAATAATTTCTTCCTGATCGCGATACACTTTTGCCTCTTGCAGATTTACTTTTACCTTACCAAGCTCTATAATAGAGCGATTGCTCTTTCCACCATAACGGCGCATCACCGATTTTATTCTAGAGATTAACTCTCGAATCCGAAATGGCTTTGTAATATAGTCATCGGCTCCCATATCAAGTCCCATAACTACGTTCACTTCATCGTCACACGCCGTTAAGAAAATGACAGGAGCATCTCCTTTTTCCTTTATTTTCTTACAGATTTCATATCCTGTCCCATCTGGTAAGGTAAGATCCAATAAATACAGATCATAAGAAGTTTCTTCTATCTTCTTTAAAGCATCGTTTTTATTATAGACTTCCTCTGGCTCAAATCCTTCTTGCATAAGAGAATAAGAAATGCCCATTGCGATGGTCTGATCGTCTTCTACAATTAAAATTCTCATGTTTTGTACTCCTTCTTATAGACTCTTAGCTCATACTTTCATTTAATCTTCTCTTTTATAGTGAATTATACAATGAATCGGCCATAAACAAAAGGAATAACGCAGAAAAAGCAGTGAATCTTATAGATCAACTGCTTTTATTATGTTAAATATTTTGTTATCCAATGAGAATTTGTCTCGTTTATAGTTCCTTTTTCATATAAATCACATCATCCATAGGATTGTAATAATATGGTTCACATTCCTTAAATTTAAACTTTTTATAAAGATGGATTGCAGATTGAAAAGGAACAATGGTATCTAATACCATCTATTATTTTCACTTCTCATACTCCTTAGCCAACTTTTCAAATGCTGGTAACGAACGCTCAATCTGCTCCGTCGTAACGCAATAAGAAATTCTCACATAATTTGGACATCCAAACCCTGTTCCTGGAACGAGAAGCAAATCGTATTTCTTTGCTCGTTCACAAAACTCTTCTGCATTTTCTCCAAAAGCCTTTACAAAGAGATAAAAAGCTCCTTCTGGCTTTACACATTGAAATCCCATAGAAACAAGTCCATTATATAATAAATCTCTATTTTTTTTGTATACAGAAAGATCACTGACCTCATCGGCACACTTTGCTACTACTTTTTGGAATAAGGACGGAGCACACACATAGCCAAGGGCTCTTCCTGCGCCACAGACCGCAGCGTAAACTTCTTTCGCATTTTCCATTTCATCCGGTACAATAACATACCCAATTCGCTCTCCCGGCAATGATAATGCTTTACTAAAAGAGTAACAAATAAACGTGTTATTATAATACTTTGTTAAAAATGGAACTTGGTATCCATCGTATACGA
Source organism: Candidatus Scybalomonas excrementigallinarum (assembly GCA_018710905.1). Taxonomy (GTDB): domain Bacteria; phylum Bacillota; class Clostridia; order Lachnospirales; family Lachnospiraceae; genus Scybalomonas; species Scybalomonas excrementigallinarum. The sequence goes on from DVIZ01000101.1 coordinate 9,120, forward strand.
TTTCTCGATATGGTTCATCAGAAATCAAGTAAATCGCATGTCCATATTCTTTTTGCTTCTTCTCCAAAAATTCTACTAACTTTTGAATTGTTTTTTCGGAATAAACAACTCCTGACGGATTGTTTGGCGAATTTACGATAATAGCCTTTGTTTTTTCATTGCAAAGTTTCTCAAACTGAGTAAAGTCAATTTGAAAATCATCTTCCTTTGCAGGAACAACGACTAATGTTCCACCTGTGGCTTCTACAAAACATTGATATTCTGGAAAAAATGGTGCAAAAGTGATAAATTCATCTCCCTCGTTAGCAAGGGCCTTAAAGCAAATACTAATGGATGCCGCTGCCCCCACTGTCATATAAAAGTTATCCGCAGTAAAATGAGTATTGAATCGTTGATTCAAAGACTTAGCTAATGCCTCTCTACATTCCTCTGAACCTTGTGCACTTGTATAACTATGGATTGCCATCGGATCTTCTGTATCCAAAATTTCTCGAATGGCTTGATCTACCGCTTTTGGAGCTGGAACACTTGGATTGCCTAAACTAAAGTCATAGACATTTTCTGCCCCAACCTCTTTTTTTCTTTGATTTCCATATTCGAAAATTTCTCGAATAACGGATCTTTTACTTCCAAGTTCATACATCTTTTTTGAAATCATATTAACTAGAACACCTCTTTCTTCTTTCCAAGTTCCATTTAACTTCTAATTCTACCTAACGTTTGACACTTCTATATTAAAATATCGAAATCTCAACAGATAAGCCAATGTTGCTACTTACCTATTATGTATTACGTCTCTTATCCTTCCGCTACTTCACTTCCGTGAATTTTCAATTCCTCTTGTGCTTTTTTGTTCCCCTTTTCAGAAACAACAAGACCAATAAAAATGAGAACGGTTCCTGCGATAGCAATCATTGTAATACGCTCTTTTAAAATAATGGCAGAAGCGATAATGGTAATAACAGGATTTAAATATAAATAAACGCTTGCTTTTACAGACCCAAGCACTCTCATGGCAAAGTTCCATGTAACAAAACAAATAGCACAAGCACCAATTCCTAAATAGAGAAAGTTCCCTATATTCTCTAGGCGAAAGAATTCTTCTGTTGTTGTATCATATCCATTCCACAATACAACTGGAATCATAAATAAAATTCCCCAACAAAATACTCTTCTTGTTACTTGAACGGTATTATATTCATACTCGCCGATCTTTCGAATAAACATACAGTAAAATGCCCAAATAAGCGCTGCAACAATAGCGAGGATGTCACCGATTGGATTTAATTGTAATACGACATTTCCATTGAAATTAATGAGTAAAATTCCAGCGATTGCGAATAGAAACCCAATAAAGAAGGATTTCCCTAGATGATCCTTCAGAAAAATTTTAGATACAAGACCTGTAAAAAATGGTGCACATGCTAATAAAATTCCTACATTCGATGCTGTAGAATACGTTAAAGCAATATTTTCAAATAAGAAATATAAGGTGACACCACTGATACCAGCACCGATAAAATATAATTCATGTTTTTTATCTAACAATTGTAATCTTTTATGATTCATTAAAAATAAGATAACAAGGCCAATTGCAAACCTCGTAAATAGTACTTCCACTGGATCAAAAGAACGAAGAAGCACTTTTGTTGAAACGAACGTTGTTCCCCAAACAATTACGGTTGCAAGTGCTGCTATATGACCTAGTGAATGATTTTCATGTTGTTGCATAATAAAAACTCCTTTTCCTTTTTCTTCTCTTCTCGATATTCTCCTCCTTCTCCTTATTCCATTCTTACACTTTTGCCCTCTTTGTGCACTTATCTTTTATTGTACTCTGAAATTCAGAAATTTGCAAATTTCTTTTTGGATTTATTCATTTTTGCATTCTGTCTAGTTAGTATACATAAATAGAAGGAGTAAATAATTTTACTCCTCCCATTTAAAAAATTAAGCTATTAA
>DVIZ01000102.1 GCA_018710905.1 Candidatus Scybalomonas excrementigallinarum
TTGCCATATCTGTAGTCTTTCCATTGTATCCTAAGCAGAAAATGCTGATTAGAATACTCATGAAATGGTTGATAATTCTGTTGGAAAAATATTTGCATAAATGAATTTGCTTTAACTGCTTGTATAAGAAGGAAGAATGATGTATAGTATTTGCAAGAGACATCCCCTTTCGTGAGTGCTGTAAATAATTATTATTTCATTTTCATTATACAACACAATGGAAGTTCGGTGTCTCTTTTTTTATGCAAAATCACGAACTTGCTCATTTATAGTTATATAAGTAAAAAGTCTGTGGATCATCTACAAAGATTTCTATCTTAAAATAATTTTTTACATTTGGCAAATCATTGACCGATTGCCTTCGTGTTAGCTTTCCATTTGCAAGACTATGCAAAAGCACCTCCATCTCTGTTTCATCAGAAATTCTCAATTGCCCAAGGCTATTTCCTTCCTGCACTTGTTCCACCTGAATTCGTTCCACTTCTTTTATATTTGGTAACTCAATTGACTTTTGTACCGGATTTGCTAGCAGTCCTATTCCTACGAATACGATCACAAATAATGTGAAAAGCATCACCCAAAATGTAGGCTTTTTATAATGTAAAACATTTTTTATTCTACTCTTTGTATCACCTTCTCCAAAGGCAATTGGTGTGCATCCAACTATGTTTCGTCCTGTTGCAAGATTTAATAAAGAAGTAGAATATTCTTTTTTCTTATGGTTTCCAATCTTCTTAATAACCGCCTCATCACAAGACATTTCCATATCCTTTCCACTTGTAAAAAAAGCAATCCAAACAAAAGGATTAAACCAATGGATACATAAAACAAGAAAACTAATCACTTTTATGATAGGATCCAATCGTTTTATATGGGTTTGCTCGTGTAAAATAATATACTCTCGTTCTGATTCTTTTAAGTGAAACGGTAAATAAATATGCGGTCGAAACATTCCCATCACAAAAGCTGTTTCTATCCTATCGGATAAAAAAATGTTGTCTTTATATCGTATCGCAGTTTTTAAACACCTCTTTAACCGAAAAAAAGTGATAAGACTATAGCTTAGTAAAACTCCTACACCAAAAATCCAAAGAAAACTGCCGATAAAAATCCACATCTGTATTGGATTTTCGCTGGATTCTTTCGTAGCTAAAGGAGAAGTCTCATTTCCTGCATCATCAATTAGAGTAACACCGGTATCCATTGATGAGGTATTTTTATACAGAATATTTTGTGAAATAGAATTCTCTTTCGTTGGCAACAAACTATATGTGCTCTCAAAAGAAAACGGACATAATAGTCGAAATAAAACAACAAACCATAACGCATAAGAAAATACCTTTGGAACTTTTCTTAAAAACACCCTTACAACGAATACAAAAACAATAACGATACTTGCTGTAATACTCATATTTAGGATCTGTAAAAAAATTCTATCCACCCTTTCACCCCTCCTTATGTTCATCAATCAACTTTTGGATTTCACTAATCTCCTTCTTGCTTAGTTTCTTACGGCGAGAAAATGCAGCTAAAAATTGTGGTAGAGAGCCATGAAAAACTTCACGAATAAAATTTTCTCCTTGTGCTGCTTTAAATTCACTTTTTGACATAAGAGCCGTTACCATACCATGGTCATTTTGAAAAATCTCTCGTTCACATAAACGCTTTAACATCGTATAGGTCGTTGTCCTTTTCCACCCAAACTCCTTCTCACATAACTGTGTTAAAGTTCGAGAAGTAACAGGTTCATTCTCCCATATCAGATCGGCAAATCGTTGCTCCATTTCCCCTAGTTTATACTGTTCCATAATAAAACCTCCTGTCGTACGTCATTAGACTAATTTTAGTCTAACATCATTAGACAAAAGTGTCAATGATGAAAAACACACTTCATATTAGGAAATGCAGTTTCCTGTAACAAGAACAAAGTGTGCGCCCAACACTCCTCGCGACTTTCGATAACTTCTAGCAACGTACACTTTGCCGCGCGGTCGCAGTTTACGAAGTAAAATTTTCCCTATTGCGACCTGCGCATCGTTCGCACGTAGTGCTTTTTTATTTCATAGTAAATAGCACTTTTACAAATGAATGTAACAAGGTATTTCCTATGAAATAAAAAGAGATTCTCAAATCATTAAGCAGTACGCTTAAATTTGAAAATCTCTTCCAAAACAATAACAATCATAAAATTTCTGTTTATCTTTTCTCAATTGCTCCAAACGGACAGACGGAAATACAATTACCACAATGCAAACAATTTTCTTGATTGATGACAGGAGGTTTTACAGAGAAATCGATACACTTTTGTGGGCATTTGGAATCACAAAGACGACATTCTTGGCACTTATCGGTAATAAAGAATCCTCCTATATGTACAGACTTCTCTCCTTCTTCTCCTAATACAAAGCCTGATCGATAAATCGGCTTTACAGAAAGATCAAAAAACTCTCCATTCCCTTCATATACTTGAAACACTTCCAATGCCATACGACTCTCCTCTTCTGGATAGAGCTCTGCCATATAAGGATTTTGTTCAAAAACCTCTGATAATCTACTAGAACCAATATTTCTCACCTTTCCTCTAATGGAAATGGCTTTATTGTTCATAGTTCCTTCTGCTCCACACATTCCACTAATGGCCACATAAGGTTTTTCTGTCAACTGTTACATGGAAACTTTTTATCATAATCATCCAAAATTATCCCATATTTTTCTCCATAAAAACTTACTTATCATTACTAATATGGTAGCTACAATGGGTACGAAGTATATAACCAATTATAAACCTTCAAAGCCTCTTACAAATAAATTGATCCCTTCATATCCTACTGCCAAATTAATATTTTGCCCTTTATCAATGCCTGCTGTGCTAATGCCAATGACCTCACCATACATATTTAGCACTGCTCCACCAGAGCTTCCATGGGATGTTGGCGCTGTAAACTGTATCATATCCACACCATCTATGTTTCTAAAGCCAGAAATAATTCCATCGGACACAGAATTAAATAACCCTAATGGACTTCCGATGGCTACTACCTTTTGTCCTCTTACCAACTTTTGACTTCCTTTGTAGATAGGAATTGGATTTAATTTTCTATCAATTCTTAAAATAGCTAAATCAAGAACAGAATGGTACTTAACCACTTCATCGGTCTGATACATTTTTTCATCCTCTTCGATTCGAATTGAATAAAAATACCCATCTGTGATAACATGATGATTCGTAAGAATATATCCATTTCGACTTATCATAATACCAGAGCCCGTTGCTATTACGTCTCCTGCTTTATTATGTACTGCGATCATAACAACGGAAGAAGCTAATTGTGCTAATTCTTCAAAAGATTTTTCCGTTCTTTCCTTTCGCTTTCTATCTGTTGTCTTACTCTGTTCATAAATATTCGATATTTTTTCCACTTCTGACTGCTTGTTTCTCGGATCACCTTTTGGAATATTCACACCCTCTCTTCTTCGCTCTGGCAATCGAACTTTTATCATTTCTTGTTGTTCGATTCCTCTTTGCCCGACTTCTCCTTGATGTTCCTGCTGCTTCCATTCTCTTTGTCGTTTTCTTTGGTTGTGTTCTACTTGAATGTTTTTTTCCTTTTTTCTATAAGTTGGAATATTACATTCTCCAAAGGTTCCAAGAATAAACTCTGTTGATAATTCTTTGATGTCTGCTTGGACTTCGATATCGGCTTGATTTTGTATTAATAAAACATCGGCTCCAATTAAAGTAAGCATATAGAAAAACAAATACTCTTGTTCCTTTAAAATATTTTTTGCTACAATTTTTATACAAACTCTTTCATCCCACTGTAAATCAAAATCTTCCATAACAAAATCATACCAAAATAACAGTTTAACAATAAAGTTTTTAATCATAGAATCCGTTTTGTTTTTCTTATGCGCACAATACTTATCCACCACCTCTTTTATAGCACTTGATAAGATCTTTGATAACACTTGTCCTCTTTTTAAGAAACAAGTCTCGACTCCTTCCCTATTCCCTTCTATCCATTTCGAATAAAAAAGGGCATAATCATTCGCCTCTTCTACCGATGACAAATTTGGTAATTTTTGTATTCTTTTATAAAAAAGTGTCCCCTCCATCATACGAGAATCTAATTGCTCATCTAACTTTAAGATCTCATTTGGCAAAGTATCATCTGTCCCTAACACTCGAACAAAATAGACATCTCGATACGTTTGATTGTATCCTCCTTTTATATTGGCAAATGCAGAAAATGAATTTACTTTGATTGCATTGTGTCGATATCGAATCCATCGTTCTATCTCTTATCCCCTCCATAAATACGATTAATATTATGTAAAGTTAAAAGTAAATTTACACGAATTTTACCACATATCGGATTTATCATCTACTATTTTTACAAAAAAAATCAAACTATCTAATAATTGAAATATACCTTGTAAATTTTTTTAAGTCAAGACCACCGGCTTAGCCCAACATCATAAACTTAAGAGAAATTTCTAATTTAAGTCTTACTATTTTTTACATTTTAAAAAAATCTTTTAAAAATGCCCATAGTTATCCCTTTGCTTGATATGGGCATTTTTTAATTTCAAAAACT
>DVIZ01000103.1 GCA_018710905.1 Candidatus Scybalomonas excrementigallinarum
TCTTTCTCTTTCTTCTATTAATGAAATAAACTTTTGACACATTAATCTGCCAATTGTCTTTTATCTAATGGCTTTTTAAAAATATAATACGTCATACTAGCGGTTGCTCCAATGCTCCCATCTGGCAATAATAATTCACCAGTAACGTGAAGAATTGATTTCCCCCTTGCTGTCATTTTTACTTCCACTTTGATTCGGTCTTTAATTTGTACTGGTTTTAAAAAGCTCGTTTGGATATCTGTTGTCGTAATACTATGGTTTCCTGTTAAAATTCTTGATAAAATGCCTCCACAAGTATCAAAAATTGTTACAAGCATTCCCCCATGTACAATTCCGATTGGATTTGACATAAATTCTGTCATTGTGAGTTCCATCGTACCTTTTTGATCCGCTACTGAAATATTACAATTTTCAGGATAGATATATGACATAATTCCATCTTGAAAATCTTTATTTCTTTTTTCTAATAAGTGAGCAACTTCCTGATTCACTTCTTCTTGTGTCCTATTTTCTTGAAAACTCATACACTATCTTCCTCTCATATCACAATAGATAGAAAACCACGAGAAACACCTTTTCTCAGTTTCTCGTGTAAAACGAAATGCAAGCATTTTCGCTTGCATTTTTCTTTAACTTTGCTATAATATAATTAAAGAGGGAACCAGCCAGAATGAATCTGGTTCGCCTTATTGGTTGTATTTTAGAAAATAATCACCAAACTTTGGTCGGTAGGGTGATTATTTTTTTTGGTCTTTTTTTGAACTAATAACTACAGTTACAATCAAACGAACAATATTAATTGTTATCATCATGATCTCATATGTACTCACAGTTCCACCCCCTTTCGGGAGCAAACCACAATCACCCAAAACTGGTTCCTATTTTTTATTATAGCAAATTTTCTTTTATTATACAATAATCCCTTTCATGCTTTCATTCTGAAAGAAACAAAAAAATCTCCTTAGAGGAAAACTTCTAAGGAGATTTTTTTAACATGTTTTATTCTTCTTCAAATTCAACTTCGATGATATTATCTAATCTTTCTTGAACAATTTCTTGCTCTTTTTCATCTACAATTGCTAATAATTCCATATCTTCTGATTTTGGATCATATTTAGATACTTCGATAATAACATTTCCTTCGTCATCGCTTTCTCCACTTGTAAATACAACATAGTGCGCATCAGTTTCTTCGCAATAAAATGTTGTGATTACTTCGCAATCCACTTCCTGTCCATTGTCATCGTATACTGTAAAATTGTTAATTCCATCAAATTGCATAATTTTTCTCCTTTTACTTTTGCATTTTTTCTTTTAGAATCTCGATTCCTTTTTGTAGCTGTGTGTCCTTCTCTTTTGGCACATCAAGAGAATTTCTGAATGCTTTTGGAAGTTCAACTTCTACATCTGGTTCAATTCCTTTTCCATGAATACATACACCATTTGGTGTATAGTATTTTGCCACTGTGAGCTTTAAAGCAGAACCATCTTTCAACGGATATATGGACTGAACAATTCCTTTTCCAAATGTAGTTGTTCCAACAATCGTTCCAATCTCATAATCTCTCACAGCACCTGAAAATAGTTCAGACGCACTAGCGCTCTGACCATTCACAAGCAATACAAGTGGTTTTGTAAATTTTTCATCATCTTCTGCCCAATATTCTTCTCTTGTTCCATTTTTATCTTCTGTATAAGCGAGAAGACATTTTGGTAACAGTCGATCGAGCATTTTTTGAGCTGTCGTTACAACCCCACCTCCATTGTTACGAAGATCGATGATAAGCCCTTCCATTCCTTGTTCTTCGAGCTCATTCACAGCTTCCTCAAATTGATTGGCTGTCACTTCATCAAATTCCGAAACTTGGATATATCCTATTTTATCAGAAAGAAGCTCATAAGTCACGGTTTCATTTTCAGTTTCTCTTCTTTCTACTATAAATTCTTTTTCTTTCTCTGTGGATTGCTGATAAACGGTAAGAGTAACTTTCGTTCCTTCTTCGCCTTTTATTTGAGCTACAATAGAATTTAAGTCCTGATCTTTTACCGATTCCCCCTCTATTTTAGTAATTCTATCACCTGCTCGAATTCCTGCCTCATAGGCAGAGCCTTTTTTAAAGGGATTGAGAACGATGACATCTCCTGTTTCTTCATCTTTTTGGCAAAGTACCCCAATTCCACAATAGCTTCCTTCTAAAGACTCCATCATCTTTTCATACTCGTCTTTTGTATAGTAAGCAGAATATGGATCTCCAAGTCCTGCTACCATCCCTCGATAAGTATAACTTTCGATTTCTTCTTGATCGATATCCTCTAAATAGAAGGATTTGATATATTGGGATATTACGTTTGCCTTTGATAGTAATTGATCAGTAATCAGAGAATCTTTTGTAAAAATGGATGTTTGAAACAAAGGATAAAGACTTCCACCAATGAATCCAACTCCTAAACAGATAATCATAAAAATAGCTATAAGAGCTACTTTAACTCCTGTCCCCTTTTTGTTTTGCTTCTTTCCGTCCATAAATTCTCCTCTATTCTATTTTCTTTTTATAAATAGTCCCAAGGACTCACATAAGAACCATTCTTCATAACACTAAAATGAAGGTGATTTCCTGTTGAAAGCCCTGTTGAGCCAACACGTGCAATCTGTTGTCCTTTTGATACCGTCTGACCAGAACTTACTAAAAGACTCGAACAATGCATATAGACCGTCGTAATCCCATTTCCATGGCTTATCATAACATAATTACCCATAGAGCTGCTATAAGAGGCCGCAATGACAGTTCCACTACCCGCAGCTACAATCGATGAACCATATGGAGCTGCAATGTCAATTCCATTATGCAACTTCTTTGTCCCAAGAATTGGATGAATACGATATCCAAATTGAGAGCTAATTGTGTGACTGCTTGGGCAAGGCCATGTAAATCCTGAACTTGTACTACTAGAAGAACTGCTTGAAGAAGAACTGCTTCCACTAGAAGAAGATGTTGTACTACTGCTTTGGCTTTGTTGCTGCTCTGCCTGTCTAGCCTCTTCTTCTGCTTTTTTTCTTGCTTCTTCTTCTAATTTTTTAATCTCTTTTTCTTGTGCAGCAATTTGTTTTTGATAAGCTAAAATCGTAGCTTTTCGTTTCTTTATATTATTTTGAAACTCTTTTACTTGTTGCTTCTTAGCAGCCGCTTTTTCTTTTAGCTTTTGTCTTTGTGTTTTTACTTCTTGCCGAAGTTGTTTGACTTCCTGAACTTCTTTTTTCTGTTGCTCTTCTTTATCGGCAATTTTTTCCCGTGTTGCCTCTAAACGATTTAGCATATTATTATCATATTCTGATATTTTAGCTACATACTCTGCACGATTTAACATATCTCCAATGGACTTAGCTTGAAAGATAATATCAATATATTCACTTTCTCCATTTTCATACATATATTTAATTCGAGTCTTCATAGAGGCATATTGATTTTTTTCATCTTCTTTGGCTTGCGCTAACTCTTCTCTTGTATTTGCTAGAGCCTCTTTTGACGCAGCAAATTTATCATTGAGTTTACTTAACTTCTTATCCAAAGTGGTCATTTGCGTATCTAATTTTTGGATAGAAGCCTGTAACTTCTCTTGCTTTTTTTGTAACTTCTCAATTTGTTTTTCTTCTTTACTTTTGTTGGTCTCTAATTGCTGTTTTGCCTCTTGTGCATCACTTAATTTTGATGCTGATACTGGTACAGAAAGACTTCCAATCAAAAGCCCCATTATTAGTATTTTTCCAATTTTCTTTCGTTTCATACGGATTAAACCCTCCTAAACACGCAAATGCCGATACAATGTAATATAGCTTCCTAAAAATCCAACTCCTACTCCAATCAGTAGGGAAGCCGGAGCCATCACACTCAGCACCTCATTTGGTGGTAAAAACGTTAAAATATTTTGAAGAAAACGATAATTTTCTGCCACATAATGAATGACTCTATCATACGCAGCGTATAAAATTCCAATTGGAATAACGGAACCAACAAGTCCAATAATAAGGCCTTCTATAATAAATGGAGCCTTTACAAAGAAATCCGTCGCTCCAATTAATTTCATAATTGCAATTTCTTCTTTTCGAACAGCGATTCCAATGGTAATTGTATTACTAATCAAAAAGACTGCCACTGCTAATAAAATAATAACAACTCCTGCTGCTGCATATCCTGCTAACATATTTAAATTAGTAAGTCCAACCGCTGCCCCTTCTGAGCTTTCTACTTTACGCACCCCATCAATTTGCTCAATCTGCTTTACAATTTCTTGTTGCTGTGCAATATCCTCAATAAAAACTTCATAAGAAGCAGAATCCGCTAAAGGATTATCTGTTCCAAATGCGTTTAATACTTCTTCTTCATTTCCAAACACTTCTTCTGAAAATGTCTTCCATGCTTCTTCGGCTGAAATATAATTGGTTTCTACAACCCCATTAATATTTTTAATTTTAGTCCCAATCGCCTGAATCTCAGCTTCTTCCATTCCTTCGTTAAAAAATACCGTAATTCCAACTTGTTCCTCTGCATTTTTTACCATATAACGGAAATTCATCCCTATAGCAATTAAAACGCCAAATAAAAATAGACATGCCACCATCGTTCCAATGGAAGCCAACGTGAACATTCTATTTTTATAAAGATTCTTTGCTCCTTGCTTTACGCTATACCAAAGTGTATTAATCATATGTATAACCACCTTTTTCCTCGTCGCTTATGATTTTGCCTTTTTTCAGTGTAATAACGCGTTTTTGCATCATATTTACAATCTCTTGATTATGGGTTACAACAACAACCGTTGTTCCTCTTTTATTAATCTCATCGAGCATTTTCATAATCTCTACTGAATTCTCTGGATCCAAATTCCCTGTCGGTTCATCTGCAATCAAAATTGGTGGCTCATTTACTAAAGCTCTTGCGATGGCAACTCGCTGTTGTTCACCGCCTGATAATTGTCTCGGATAAGCACGATACTTATCTGCAAGACCAACCATGGTTAACATAGAAGGCACCTGCCTTCTTATCTGATGGGCAGGTGCTTCAATTACTCTCTGTGCAAAAGCAACATTCTCATACACAGTTAAGTCTTTCAACAAGCGAAAGTTCTGAAAAACAACACCGATTTTACGACGCATTTTAGGAACTTCCCTTCTTTTTAGTTTTGTTAAATCCTTATTGTCAACCATGATCGTTCCTTTTGTTGGTAATAATTCTCTTAAAAGCAATTTAATCAGAGTTGTTTTTCCTGAACCGCTTCGACCTACAATAAAAACAAACTCTCCTTTTTCAATTTTAATATTAATATCCTCTAAGGCGGTATTGCCACCTGGATATGTCATGCTTACATTATCAAGAACGATCATCTTTATCCTTCCTTACTATGTTCCTTATCATCCTAAGTTTAATAGTCAATTGTTTCCATGTACTTCATGTATTTTACAACCATAAGTGCAATTTTAAATGTAATGGCATCTTCAAAGATACGAAGATCAAGTCCTGTGCTCTTTTGTAATTTATCAAGACGGTAAACTAAGGTGTTGCGGTGAATATAAAGCTGTCTTGATGTCTCGGATACGTTTAAGCTGTTTTCAAAGAACTTATTAATTGTGACAAGTGTTTCTTCATCAAAGTCATCTGGAGAACGACCTTCAAAGATTTCTTTAATAAACATTTTACAAAGAGGAATTGGAAGTTGATAAATTAAACGACCAATACCAAGCTTGCTATAAGCAATTACATTTCTTGAACTGTAGAAAATTTTTCCTACATCAAGTGCCATCTTCGCTTCTTTATAAGAGCGAGATACTTCTTTAATTTCATTGACAAAAGTACCAAATGCCACATGAACTTGTGTCATCGCTTCTGAGTTAAGCATATCTACAATTACATTGGCTGTTTTTGCCATATCATCATATGTCTCTCCTGGTTTCACTTCTTTTACAAGAATAATGCTCTTTTCATCAACAGCTGTAATAAAATCTTTTGTCTTAGAAGAAAATAAACTGCGCACAGTTTCCAGTGCATTTGTATCTTTTTCTGTCTGTGTCTCAATAATAAATACAACTCGTCTTGCATCTACATCAATGTGTAATTTTTTCGCACGATTATAGATATCTACGAGCAGTAAATTGTCAAGAAGAAGATTTTTAATAAAGTTATCCTTGTCAAAACGTTCCTTATAGGCAACTAAAAGATTTTGTACTTGGAAAGCGGCAATCTTTCCAATCATATATACATCATCTGTTTCTCCCTTTGCTAGAATCACATATTCGAGCTGATTTTCGTCAAACACTTTAAAAAATTGATGACCTTGAAGAACTTGGCTTTCCGCTGGGGAATCCACAAACGCCAATACTGCCTTCTCATATTCATCAACATCCTTCAAAGTGGAAGCCAGCATCTTGCCCTCCGTATCCATAACGCCTAAATCAATTCTCGTAATCGATTTAATTCCTTCAATGGTATCTTGAAGTATTTGATTTGATATCATTGTGCTTCACTCCTAACTTGTAATTTTCACTTCGAATCCGTTAGAAATAACCAGCTATCACTGATTTTTCCAAACAATTATTCCCTAAAATACTAGAAAAACTCCTTTTCTAGCTTTCCTCCTCACCCTATGGGTCATCAAAGGCAATTATCCTATCCAAAGATATACCTATATATTATACTATAATCCAAAAAAATAAAAGAGGAAATACACAAAAAACTGTACATTTCCCCCAAAAAATACTTTTACCTCTCGTAAAGTATAGCCTCACCACTATCCTTATTAAACAAAAGTGGCACTGGATTCTTGTAACAAATCACGATTTTATCCTCTGGCATTATTTTTCCTTCACCTTCTACTAAGGCTCCAAAAGCACTGCCATCATAGTCAAAATACGCATATTGCTTTCCATTGTATTCTTTTAAATATTTCACTTCCGCTGTCGGAGCATTATTTTCTTGTCCTGCTTCAATGCGAATTACTTCAATATCATCTGGTCGAATTCCTAAGATTACTTTCTTATTAACATAGCCCTTTTTACGAAGAATGGCTTCAATCTCCTCTTCTACAATATGAGGACTTCCAAAAAACTTTGTCTCTAAGTGATCTTCTTTTTCCACGATTTCAATTTCTGTAAAACTCATAATCGGCATCATCATAGCTCCCGCTACCGTCATATTCATTGGCTTATCATAGATCTCTTGTGGCGTTCCTATTTGAAGAAGTTCTCCTTCTCTCATAACAGCCACACGATCTCCAATATAAAAAGCTTCTTTTGAATATTCTGTTACAAATAATGTAGTTACTTTTGTAATCTGTTGTAACCTTCTTAATTCATTTAATGCCTCTTTTCTATCTTCTTTTGGTAACTGAGCAATCGGATCATCTAATAGAAGTATTTTTGGTTCTTTTACAAAAGCCCTTACTAAAACCATTTTAAAACATTCTACTGGGGTTAAATCCGCTGGCATTTTACTTAAATATTCACTGACGCCTAATTTTTCTGCGATTTCAGTTACTTTTGTTTTTATTTGTGATGGTGGATATTTTAACAATTTTAATCCAAAAGCTAAATTATCAAATAAATTCATCTCTGGATATAAGGTATAGTTCCGAAATACCATTGCCACCTTTCTTGCTTTTGGGTCAGTCTCATTGATTAATTGTTCATCCAACCAAATTGCCCCATCTGTGCTGGACTCCAAACCTGCGATAATTCGTAACAATACGGATTTTCCACACTCCGAGGGACCAACAATAGCAACTAGCTCTCCGTCTTTTGTCTCTAATTTAAAGTCTTTAAGAGCCATTTGATGATTCGTATAAGTTCGATATAGATTTCTAATTGTAAGTTTACTCATGCTTCCCTCCTGCCTGTAGTAACTACTTTCTTAATTTTTATTTTTTATTGATGCAAGAGCATACGCAAGGCAAAAACACTCTTATTTTTGCTTATCAAAACTTGTAAACGCGAGAAATATATTGTTATGAAGTTTCTCCTACTCGTATGTTTTAAACACCTTTTGTACATCATAACACGAGAAAAAAAGCGTTTTCCATACTAAAAGTATACAAAATTTGATACCATTGTTTATATATTTTTATTGTATTCGTCTTTTGCTTCCCTATCCTTTTGCTCTTCCTGCTCTTTCATCTTGTGTTGGAACACTCTTTTTAACAATGTGTGTCTTAATTTTATTCCATGAAAGAACCGATAATAAAGAGATTCTAACTTTAACTTCTTAATCCATGACGGAATTTCTGTCTCGAATCCAATCTCTTGTAATACCTCATCTTCTGCTTCCCCAATACAAAGACAGAGTTTTACATTCATACGAGTTCGATTTTCCTCAATAAATTCCATGGCAAGAATCCCTTTCATTAATACAAGCATCACATCAGGTGCCGCTGCATTAATATCGTTAATAATAAAATCGATAGCGTCTTCTTTTGTTTCTTCTTCAATACAGCTTCCAAAGCAAGAAATACTGCTATAACTTTGTTTTAAATTATTCATTAAATGATCAAGTTCCTCTTGATCCGTTCCTATCATATAAAGACTGGATCGATTTTTATTCATTCTCACTAATAAACGCTCTAAATAACACTGTGCCAATAGCATGCGTTCTTTTTGAGAATTTTTATCCTCATATACTTGTTCTTCTAGGGTTCGATCTGCTGAAATCACATAATCACATTGCTCTAAAAATGTCTTAAATTTTTCATCATCTTCTGCTTGCAGAATCGTCTTCATACTTGTAAAATAAATCATTCGGAATGCCTCATGATTTAAATAAATCTGAGTTTGACTTAAAAGTCGATCTAATCGCACTTTATCAATCGACACTCCTAAAATTTTTGTTTTTTCTTTCATATATGCTGTTCCTTATGCTTTATCCATCACATGGATGCTCCATTAGGAAAAATTGCCTCGAACATAAACGACTGTCGTTGTCGTTGGTACTAACTCACACTTTGAACGAATCAAATAGCGATGATATTGTATCCCATTTGTGCCACTTTTTACATGCTGTCGTTCTGTTTCATCTAAAATATAAGTATTATTTGTTGTTTTAAAAGTCGCATCCCCTGAATAAAAGATCAATTCTGAGCCATACCTTAAAATTAGCTTTTTTCCTTTTTTTAATGTTATTTTTTTAAAATTAGCACGATCGATACTTTTTATCGCATCATCTAACTTTGTTTTTAATGTTTCATTTTCTTTTTCTAACTCTTGAATTTCTTTTTCTAAAGCTGTAATCTTATCAGAACTTTCCTCTCCTGTGTTAGAAGTGTTGATAGACTTTAATCTTTCCTCTAAATAACTTTTTGTAATCAGAGGATCTCCTGTAGAACCAGGTTCTGCTTTACTAGAAGCTCCAACAACAGCACCTGCTCCAAATACAACACACATCATAAGAGAGATTCCTATCAGCATCTTTTTACTCTTCATAGTTCCTCATACTCCTTATCCTAATACTTATGATTCTGCAATTCCTAATACAATACGAATATCCACACCATCCAATTGTTCATCGGTTATAAATTCAGCCTTTGGAAAATAAGATTTTAAATCAAGACCTCTTCCAGCCTCTTTTACATATACAATTGCATGGTCTTTCACACCACTGCGATCGGTATCTGCATGAACAACACGATATCCTTCTTCTCTCAATTTATTCGTCCAACTTCCTGCAAGTCCCTCTACCGTTGTACTATTATAAATTTCAATATCTAAGTCTTTTGAAGAAACAACGCTTACATCAAACTGACTCATATCTTGCGCTGTTTCATAAGGATCTTCTATTGCCAAAATACTGTCAAACAATGACTGGATCTCCTCTTCATTTCCACTCCATTGTCCATCTACCTCGCTTCCAGGTAGTAAATGGAAACAATATTGATTTGGTGCTATTTCCAAAAATTTACTTCCATATTGGTTCATAATTTCTTCAGAATGATTGCAAGTGACCAATTGATAATATTGTTCATAGTAATCCTTCTTCTTTGTTTCATCAAGAGAAGCAACCGATTGATAATAAATGCTCCAATATTGTGCTGCTACTTTTGCTTGATCCACATCTCCATTTGGATATCCTTTAAACTCTAAAAGTCCTGCCGCTTTTTCCCCGTCTAACTCCTGCTCTCCTGCTTCTAATGTCAATTCATATCCACCTGTATCTTTTGTACTAATTGGGATTGGAACATCCATATTCTGTGGGTCTAAAAGATTTACAACAGAAGTAAGAACCTTTTGGTTATAGGCTTCATAATAAGGAATGTCCTCGATACCTAAAATTTCTTCTAATGCTTGTACTGTAAGCTCATAACTCTTTGTTTCATCCTGAATATAGGTATTGATATCACCAATTGTAATCGTTTCTGGTAAATTATCGACTTCTTCTTTTATCTGATCATAGACAGCACTAGAACTTATCAGTTGTGTATTTGTAGGAATCATAATGCAGTCCATATTCTTTGTATTAGAGTTGAATGCTTTTACCATAATCCCTTCTGCACCACTGCTTCTCGTATCATCGAATAAAACTGCTGTATATAAAATGTTCGTTCCTTCTTCTTGTTTATTATGAAGTGCTTCCAGTCTTTCTTTAATCTTACCACCGTTATTATTTTTACAATACCAAAAGACACCTTGGTATGATGCGAAACCAACTGCAAACATTAAAATAATAATAAGCATAGTTTTCACAAATACTCTTATAAAAACGGTCTTTGTATTTTGTTTACTCATCGTTACCTCCTGTTGTAAATTTCTTAACACTCTTTTTTCAATTATAAAGTATAAAAGATCACTATTTTTTCAGTATATCAGATCACTAGTTCCATTTCAACGCTCAAATGCTCCCCTCTTAATGGAAATCCCAATTTATGATATAATGAGTATTAGCGAGTAGGAGCAGGCGAAGCCTATTCATCACCAGCGACGAATGTAAAAAATGAAAAATTAGAAATGAGGAATGTCAATTGAATCAAATAAAAACAGTAATCGTAACAGGAGCTTCTCGAGGAATTGGAAAAGCAATTGCTCTCTCCTTTGCCAAACGTCATTGGAATGTCGTTATTTTAGCGAGCAAAAGTGCCTCTGATTTAGAGAATACAAAACAAGAAATCGAATCTCTTGGTGCTCATTGTCTTTCCCTTCTTGGAGATGTTAGCGATCCTGAGTTTGTCTCTTTTGTTATAGACGAAACAAAAAAACGCTTTTCAACTGTCCACTGTCTTGTGAATAATGCGGGTATTTCCTATATCGGACTCATCACCGATATGTCCAATGAAGACTGGAACCAGATTTTAAATACCAATCTTTCTTCGGTTTTTTATTTTTCTCGTGCAGTCGTTCCTATGATGTTACAAGAACAAGATGGCTGTATTATTAATATTTCCTCTGTGTGGGGAGAAGTAGGTGCTTCTTGTGAAGTTGCCTATAGTGCTACAAAAGGAGGGATTAATGCATTTACGAAAGCATTGGCAAAAGAACTTGCACCAAGTCATATTAAAGTAAATGCAATTTCTTGCGGTGCAATCCATACTTCTATGAATGAATGGCTTTCAAAAGAAGAAGAAGATGCACTCATTGATGAAATCCCTGCTGGTCGCCTAGGAGAACCAGAAGAAATTGCAGAATTTGCCTATTCGCTAACGGAATCCTCCTATCTAACTGGACAGATTATTCGTATGGACGGCGGCTGGATTTAAACGATGAGAAGTGCACGTTTCAAACTTCTCATGTTCGCAGGTAGTAGCCATATGTGAACATTTATTCTTCCGCATGGCTCGTTGCCTTTTTGGAAAATAAAATGGAAACATTGAAAAGCACTATGTTATAAAAAATCTTTTCTCATAACATAGTGCTTTTTCTCTACTATTCACTTACTCAAAACAAATTTAAGAATGACAAATATCCTTAATCATTTCCATTTGTTCTTTTGCCATCTTATAACCTAAATCATAAGAAGATTGAATGACATTCAAATCCTTTTCCATACTATCAAGAGGACGATCTGGTCGAATAATTAATGCCTTTCCTTCTCTTTCTAACTGTTCACAAAATTGAACCGTTTCATTATAAGCGATATGACGTTCTAATAAAACTTTCTCAAGCTTTGGATATTTCTTCTTCAATGCTCTTGATGCCACCTTATTGGATCTTCCAAGCTCTTTTTTATAGCCTTTTGGTCTTGTTAATACAATCAGATGGCGTTCATTTCCATCGGCAATCGCTTTTCGAATCGGTATTGGATCACAAAGTCCTCCATCATAATAAGGCACATCATTAATTTTAATTTCTGGAAATACAAGAGGTATCGCACAAGTTGCTCGTAACATCGTACATTTCTTGTCCAATTCCTTTCCATCCAAATACTCAGCTTTTCCCGTTATGGCATTCGTCACTCCCACTAAGACTTTTCCATCATACTCATAAAATGTCTTCCAGTCAAAAGGGAAAAGTTCATTTGGAATCGTATCAAAAACAAACTCCAATCCAAAAAGACTTTTGCATTTTAAGAAATTTCTTTTCCCAAGATAACGCTTATCATGACGAAATTTCAATAAAACATCTAAATTCCTTCCTTTTTGCCTTGATAAGTAAGAAAATCCATCGGTAATTCCTGCGGAAACTCCGATACAATACGGAAACATCACATCTTCTTCCAATAGAGCGTCCATAACACCTGCACTAAAAATTGGACGAAAGGTTCCCCCTTCCAAAATTAAACTTCCCATTTCTATCCTTCTTTCTATCCTTTATCGGGTATTTTCATCTTTGTTCTTCCATTGATATTTTATTCTATTAAAGAAGAAAAGTCTAGTTTTCTCCTTTTTCCCTCTCTCTATATAATAATGCTAAAAATTCGTCTGCAGTCATTGGTTTTGCATAATAATATCCTTGTGCAATATCGCAGCACATCGTCTGCAATGCTTTTACATGGTCTCCGGTCTCTACCCCTTCGCACACGACTTGCATTTGACATTTTTTTGCCATATGAATTATACTTTCCATAATCACATGTTTTTTTTCTTCGTACTTTGTACTCATCAAAAATACACGATCAATTTTTAATTCATCAATTGGTAGTTCTCGCAATACATTTAAAGAAGAATAACCACTACCAAAATCATCCATAGAAATTCCAATCCCAATTTTGTGTAAACTTTCGATAATATTCTCCACCTCCAGCATATCAGTGGTAGAAATACTCTCCGTAATTTCTACAATAATCTCACCTTCCAGAATTTCATATTTTTCCATCAATGCTCTTATTTTTTGTATATAATCTTTTTCCAATATTAAAATTTTAGACTGATTGACCGATAGCGGATATACTTGAAATCCTTCCTTCTTTCTCTCATGTTGAAATTGACAAACTTTTTCAAACATATAAAGATCCAACTTGGAAATAAATCCATTTTGCTCAAATATCGGTATAAAATCCATTGGTGGGACAATCTTCCCATCTTTTAACTGCCAACGGACTAATGCTTCTCCACCACAGATTTTCTCTGTTTTTAAATCATACTTTGGCTGAATATAGATTTTAAACTCTTCACTTTCTAATGCTTTATTCATCTGTTTTTCAATTTCATTTTTCTTTTGTGCCTTCTTGTATATATCTTCATCATAAAAGGCATATTGATTCCCATGATGTTCATGAACACTTAATCTTGCAAACTGTGCACGATCGATCATCTCTTCAACATCTAAATCTTTTGAAAACATATGAAGGATTTTAATTCCACAGTAACAAGAAATGGGATAACGTTGTTCTGGTAACAATTGATACTCGGAGATCTTTTCCATCATTCGTTGCACACGCTCTATAATTTCTTGTTTTTCTTGGGTATGCAATAAAAATCCAAAGCGATCCGATTCTTTATGATAAAAAACTTCCTCCTCTTTTAGCTCCGCTTTTAACACCTTTGCAATATGACATAGCAATTGATTTCCCACTGCATATCCAAAGTAATGATTAATAAATTTAAAATCCCGAATATTTAAAACAACAAATGTATATTCTTCACTTTTTGATGTTAGTTTTGAAAACTCTTGTAAAAATCCATTTTTATTTAATATGCCTGTAATCGGATTATAAAAGGCTAAATAATTGACTCGCTCTTTTCCTTTATATATCACATTGATCATATATAAAAATAAACCACCATATAAAATAGAGATAAAAAGAGCCATTCCTATTATTACGATAGTCATACTTCGAAAGGCATCATCTTGCATCATAGAATCTGTACTAACAGAAACATACCAATCTCCATTTTCAACCTCATGTATTGCTACAACTTCTTCCTCTTTTTCTCTCTTTTTCGTTGTTATTCCTTCTTCATTAGAAGAGCTTAAAATTACTTCTCCCTCTTGATTTTTAAGCTCAATCACACAATCATTGATATAACTTGGAATCTTTAAAATATTTTGAAAACTTCTTAATGTGTCAACGGCAAACATAGCTCCAACTACTTCTTTCCCATCATAAACAGGCACGATATAGCAAAGAGATTCTTTTTTATCAAGCGTTATGATTTTAACTTTGGATTCCCCTTTTAACACCTCTTCTAACTCGAAAAAAGGATCCTTAGATAAGGTAATGGTACGATATTCATTTTTTTCCATATCCACTAAAATCCCTTTATAGTTCATCCTGACATAGAGCATCTTAGAAAAGCGATTTCTTTCATTTTCAATAATCAAATTATTTGCAATTTCCTCTAGAGAATAATCTGTATTCAAAAATGTAGTTATAGCATTAATTGTCGCCAAATTCTCTTTAATCTGTAAATCAATTAATTCTGCATATTTTTCACTGCTTAAATTCAGATTTTTTTTCATATTTTCTCGTTCGGAGAGGCTTTTAAAATAGAAAATTACAAGTAAAATTCCTACAACAGTAATGATTACCCCTAAAACAAGGGAAAATGATACAAGTATTTTCTTACTCTCATACTTTTTTTTCATCCAGTTTCCTCCACATATAATTCTTTATACTCCTTATT
>DVIZ01000104.1 GCA_018710905.1 Candidatus Scybalomonas excrementigallinarum
TCGATTTTCACTGAGGACGAGTTACAACATGGAAACCTTGATAAGGCGTTAGTTGACAAGCTTAATAAATATAAAGGAATTAAGTTAGGAAAATTGCCATATAGAGGTCGAACGTTAGGTGATGTTTTATCGAAGAATAAAAATGTAAAACAAAAATTTCATATGGCTGTTTCGGGAATGTTGGGCTTAGTTGGAGATGCAGAAGCTGCTGAAGAAATTCAGAAAGCAGATATTTTAATAAAAGCAGTTAGGGTAAATAAAAATTCAAATGGAGACCTTTATATTAAAGAAAATATGTCATTTCCTGCATTTGGTTTTAAAGATATTTCAAGTGAAAATTGGGAAGATTCTGATTTATATAAGATAGTTAACAGCAAGTTTCTATTTGCAGTATTTGAAGAGACTGAAGATACTCAGTCTAAAGGATTGAACTATATATTCCGTGGAGTAAAAATTTGGAATATGCCTAATTCAGATATAGAAACAGTTAAACGAGTATGGAAAGATACAAAAGATAAAATAAACAATGGGGTGGAATTAAGATTTAAATCAAATAAAATTTTAAATAATTTTATTAATGCTACAGATAATATGATTGTCCATGTCCGTCCTCATTCACG
Source organism: Candidatus Scybalomonas excrementigallinarum (assembly GCA_018710905.1). GTDB lineage: Bacteria > Bacillota > Clostridia > Lachnospirales > Lachnospiraceae > Scybalomonas > Scybalomonas excrementigallinarum. The sequence continues at coordinate 621 of DVIZ01000104.1, forward strand.
TGAATCAAGTTATATCAAAAATAAATATTCGGATGAATTACCTGTACCGGCTAAATGGCTAAATGATAAACCGCAAAATCGAAAAATAGATAATTCAAATCTTTATATGACTAAACAGTGTTTTTGGTTAAATAAAGACTATGTATTTGAAAAGATAAGAAAATTATTTATTTAATTAAGGAATATAAAATTAAGAAATCTTATTAAGGAGAAAACGGTAATGGTAAAATATTGGATATTTCCAACGAATATAAAAAAATATGACATAAAAAATGCATTTAACGAATTGAATGAAATTGATTGGGAATGGGATGGTAAACCACAAGGGGTCCATGAAGGAGATATTGTTTATTGTTATGCTGCAAAACCATATAGCAAAATTTTGTATAAAACAAAAGTAACGAAGATAGACGTGAAGAAAAACGAAAAAATAAATGATTTAAAATACTATCAAAAAAAGCCTGATATGGATGAAAATTCTTCATTTGTTCGACTGAGAAAATTAAGAACTTATCCGATTGATGATTCCAATCCATATAGTCTTGCCAAATTACACGCTAATGGCCTTGATGGAAATATTCAAGGAAAAAGGAGTGTGAGTGGAAAAATATTGAGTTATATTTTAAATCCTTATTCTTCGAATTTATCAGTGAAAAAAGGAAAAATCAGCATGCCAAATATCGATAAAAATACCATTTTCTATGGCGTTCCAGGTACCGGAAAATCATATCGAGTAAAGCAATTGATTAAAGAGAACAACATTCCTGATGAAGATGTATTTAGAGCAACTCTTCATCCAGAATTTTCATATTCAAATTTTATTGGTCAAGTTTTACCTGATGTTAATCGCAAAGGTGAACCAACATATAAATATCAGAAAGGAATTTTCACTAAGGCATTGGAACGTGCTTTGAAGGTGGATGATCCCGTTCTTTTGATATTAGAAGAAGTGAGCCGTGCAAATATCGCTGCTGTATTTGGAGATATTTTTCAACTCTTAGACCGTGATCAATCAGGTAAAAGTGACTATGGAATAGATAATGATTTGATTTACAACCATTTAGATGAAAAGGCTCGGGCTAATTTAGATAGTAAAAAAATCAAAATACCGGAAAATCTTTATATTGTTGGAACCGTTAATACAAGTGATCAAAATGTATTTCCAATGGATAATGCATTTAAGAGAAGATTTTCATGGCAATATGTTTCAATTGATAAGCCAGCTAAGGATAATGATTCTCAGCTAATAATTAGATTTATGAGTGAGAATAAACAAATAAAGGAACAACAAGTAAGTTGGTTAAATTTATTTTCTAAACTCAATGATTTTATTGTAAGTCGTGACAAAGGCTTAGGACTTACAGAAGATAAACAATTGGGACCGTATTTTATTAAGTTCAGTGATGTTAATGATATTAAAGCGAATGATGAATTGATAAAAAATAAACTTTTACAGTATTTATGGGATGATGTTCAAAATTCAATGGCAGCATTCGGAAACGCAAACATTACTTTATTTGATAAATCAATTCATAGTTTCTCAGAATTATATGAATGTTATGATAAGCAACAAATATTTTCAAACGAATTCCTTGGAAAAGATTATTTAGGTCTTTTAAATCAAGAAGTTGATAATCATGAGGAATAATATTCAAAATATTGATATTGTAATGGACAAACGAACTGTACCAAAAGAATTGATTAAAAGATATCAGTTGGAAGATGAAGTGAAGAATGGGTGTTCTCGGTTTGTAGGAATCATATATAAGGATACAGATAAAGGTATAAACATTTTGGTATCGCTCCCATTTAATTATATGAATGTTAGGGATTTTCAGAGTTGCAATATTAAAGAGAAGTTTAGTAATATTCAAACTATTCTTACTTCAATTTTAAAGTATAATCGAACACAAGGGTTAATGGGACTTGATGACTTTCATTGCTCATTTCCAATTAATGCGTATAATCAAATTTATTCATTTTATCAAAAATATGGGTTATATCGTGAAAATATTACCAATATAAAGCAAGGGCAAAATGGAAACATTGATTGGAAGAGTACCTTTCGGAAGTCTAATAATTTTATTAACACTAAAACTAATACGATTGTATATTTTCCCTTTTATCAAAGAGAAAAAATTGTGACGAATAATTTGATAATAGAATGTATGGCTTTTGTATTAAATTATACAAAAGAATATTTTAAAGATATTCTCCAACTCCCAATAAGTGCAGAGCTTGAAAGTTT
>DVIZ01000105.1 GCA_018710905.1 Candidatus Scybalomonas excrementigallinarum
AAAGAGATGTTGGAGTAAACTCCAATGTTTGGGCAATTGTCAATTTGCCTATCGTAACCTAGGTTTGAGGAAGGAGATACATAGTATCGTTGGCACTTCGTGTACTAGAGTTACAAGCTCCCACTTCAAGCGAAGCTAAGTGGTGAGTTATTGATGAGAGACCTGCCTATGATTGGGCAGTAGAAACTACAGTATATGTGAAACAAAGCAAGAAGAAAATGGGAATAGGAAGAGAATTATATGAAGCATTAGAAAAGGTTCTTTTCGAGCAAAATATTTTAAATTTAAATGCTTGTGTTGCTTATCCGGAAGTGGAAGATGAATATCTCACACAAAATAGCATACAATTCCATGAACATTTAGGATACCGTTTTGTGGGAGAGTTTTATCAATGTGGGGATAAATTTGGTCGTTGGTACAATATGGTGTGGATGGAAAAACATATTTCCCAACATAAAGAGAATCCATTAGCAGTAAAAAAATTTGATGAGATAAGAGAATGGATTGCAGAGAAATATAAAATTTTATAAATAAAAGGAAGTGAATATTTTAAAAGAGTAAACATTTCCGTTTGATTTATATGTTACTGAGATTTGTAGATGGGGAAAGGAACATAGCCCCAAAAAAGAGGAAAACCAAGTGGGAAAAGAAGAATCACATTGATTTTTCTTACAGATTCTCATACAATAAGAAGTAGGGCATAAGGCCAATTTTAATAGAAAGAAGGAAGAAACAATGAATCGTATTGCAGATGAAAGAATTGGCAAACTTCGTGAATTAATGAAAGAACGCCATATTGATGCGTATATTGTTCCAACAGCAGATTTTCACGAATCTGAATATGTAGGTACTTATTTTGAGAGCCGTATCTTTTTAACAGGATTTACAGGTTCTGCGGGAACAGCCGTAGTAACAATGGATGAAGCGGCTCTTTGGGTGGATGGACGATATTTCGTTCAAGCAGAAGAGCAAATAAAAGGCACTTCTATTATTCTTCAAAAGATGGGACAAGAAGGCGTTCCAACGATCAAAGAATATTTAAAAGAAAAAATGCCACAATCAGGGGTGTTAGGGTTTGATGGACGTGTGATGAATACTGCTATGGGAGAAGAGTTAGAAGAAGCTCTTTCTTCAAAAGAAGTTGCCATCACTTGTCAAGAAGATTTAATTGATATTATTTGGACAGACCGTCCAGAAATTTCAAAAGAACCAGTGTGGATTTTAGATGAGAAATTCGCAGGAAAATCTGCAAAAGATAAAATCAATGAATTAAGAGAAGATATGAAATGTCAAGGTGCGACAGCTCATATTTTAACGACGTTAGATGATATTGCGTGGTTACTTAATATTCGTGGAAATGATATTGAGTGTAATCCAATGGTACTTTCTTATGCAATGATTACAATGGATCACTTCTATTTATATATTCATTCAGAAGTATTAAATGATGAAGTGAGAGCTTATTTAGAAGCACAAGGAGTAACAATAAAAGAATATCAAGAGATCTATGAGATGGTACCACAGTTAAAAAATGAAACAATCTTATTAGAAAAAAGTTGTACGAATTATGCAATTTATAGCTTAATTGATGGTTCCAATGAAATTTTAAATCAAATCAATCCAACGGTAATTAAAAAAGCTATAAAAAATCCAGTAGAAGTAGAAAATATGAAAAAAGCACACTTAAAAGATGGTGTAGCTATGGTCAAATTTATTCGTTGGTTAAAAGAAAATGTTGGAAAAATTCCGATGACAGAAATGAGCGTTTCCAACTATTTAGATAATTTACGTGCAGAACAGGAAGGAAATTTAGGACTTAGCTTCCATACAATCTCTGCTTACGGAGAACATGCAGCTATGTGTCATTATTCTGCTACAGAAGAAACCGATATTCCTGTAGAGGCAAGAGGTCTTTATCTTGTGGATTCAGGCGGACAATATTATGAAGGAACGACAGATATCACAAGAACAATCGCAGTTGGTGAGCTTACAAAGGAAGAAAGAGAGCATTTTACATTAACTGTTATTAGTATGTTACGTCTTGGTGCTGTGAAGTTTTTACATGGTTGTCGTGGAGTTTCCTTAGATTATGTGGCAAGAGAGCCATTCTGGAGTCGTGGACTTGATTATAATCATGGAACAGGACATGGGGTAGGATTTTTAGCAAATGTACATGAAAGACCAAATGGAATCCGTTTTAGAATCGTTCCAGAACGTCAGGATAGTTGTATTTTAGAAGAAGGTATGATTATGTCTGATGAACCAGGAATTTATATTGCAGGAAGTCATGGTTCTCGTACAGAAAACCTTGTTGTATGCAAAAAAGCGGAGAAAAATGAATATGGTCAATTCATGGAATTTGAATATTTAACATTTGTACCATTAGATATTGATGGATTAGATTTATCTGTTATGACAGATAGAGATATTTGTTTATTAAATGAATATCATGCAAATGTATATGAAAAAATTTCTCCATACTTAACAGAAGAGGAAAAAGCTTGGCTTGCAAATGCAACAAGAGAAGTAAAAAGAGCTTAAGAAAAAATACAAACGATGACAGGCTATTATAGTGTAGTTTGTCATCGTTTTATAAAAATATAAAAAAGTTGTTGCATAATAGAAAAGTTTATGTTATAATTCTTCATGTTGACAAAACAACATATTGTTTGCGGGAATGCTGGAATTGGCAGACAGGCATGACTAAGGATCATGTTCGCGTAGCGAGTGAGGGTTCAAGTCCCTTTTCCCGCATGAAGAAAAGCTTCAAGATATCTATCTTGAAGCTTTTTTATGTTATAGGATTCCTCACAAGGCGAGCCATCCGATAATATAAAAAAGCACTACGTGCGAACGATGCGCAGCGAGCAAAGAAGATAATTTTGCTTCGCCAACTGCTCGCGCGCAGCAAAGTGTACGTTGCTAGGAGTGACCGAAAGTTGCGATGAGTGTTGGGCGCACACTTTGTTCCGTTATAGAAAAAGAATGATATAATAAAAATAGAAAAGATAAGGAGGTTTTATAACGGGTAAATGCTAGAAAAAGAACAGTTAAAAGAACAAAGAAAGCATGGAACACCATTTTTTCCTTATGCAAGCTATGTTTGGAGTGGGACAAGTAAAAGTAGTTCTTTTATTCACTGGCATGAGGAAACCGAAATTGTTTACTTAGAATCTGGAACATTCACCTTTCATTGTGATATGAGGGAATATCAGCAAGAAGCTCCAGCATTTTTATTGATTAACTCAGAACAATTACATCGGATCGATTTAAGGGAAGGGCAAAAAGAGAGCGCGTTTGTCTTTCATTTAGGTATGCTATCTTTTCAGTCTTACGATGAAACAGAGGCAGAATTGATAGAACCTTTAATAAAAGGGAAAATGGAGTTTCCTATGGTAGTAACAAGAGAAGAAAAGAGTTTTGAGATAATAAAAGAGTTATATGATAAATGTTTAGAAGAAGCACAAAAGACAACATTATCCAGTCAATTAAAAATAAAAGGATATTTATTGCAATTGCTAGCAGAACTTTATGAAAATCAGTTATTCGTTATAAAAGACAATGAGGAAAATCAAGAAGAGGCATTACTTTTAATAAAAAAAGTTTTAAATTATATCATTGAACATTATAAAAGAAAAATAAAAATTCAAGAACTGGCAGATCTCGTTAATATGAATCCACAATATTTTTGTCGTTTCTTTAAGAAAAAGACAGGGAAAACATTTACAACTTATTTAAATGAATATCGGTTAGAGAGAATTAAAAAAGAATTATCGGGGACGGAAAAAAAGATCATTGATATTGCAAGTGAGAACGGATTTGAAAATATTGGATATTTTATGAAACAATTTAAGCTGTACACAGGCGTGACGCCACTGACCTATCGAAAACAAAATAAGTCAAAATAATGGAATAAATATATCAAAATTAAGGAAGAAATCCACGAATAAGGTATGTATAATGTAATATAAATTCTAACATGTCAAAAAGGCATTGCTGAATGATAATAGGAAATAGAATTATAACTAAAATAAGGAGTCGGTAGAAGATGAAGAAACAGTGGTGGCATGGAAAAGTAGCTTATCAGATTTATCCAAAAAGTTTTTATGATACGAATGGGGATGGAATTGGTGATTTAGAAGGTGTTATTAGTAAATTAGATTATTTAAAGCAACTGGGAATTGATATTATTTGGCTTTCCCCTATTTATCAATCGCCATTTGTGGATCAAGGATACGACATTTCTGATTATTACGCCATTGCAAAAGAATTTGGAACGATGGAACAGTTTGATCGGCTTTTATTAGAGGCAAAAAAGCGGGATATGTATATTATTATGGATCTTGTGATTAATCATTGTTCTGACAAGCATGAGTGGTTTCAAAAGGCATTAAAAGATCCAGAAGGGGAGTATGGAAAGTACTTTTATTTTCGAAAGGGCAAAGATGGAAAAGTGCCAAACAATTGGCGTTCCTATTTTGGAGGAAGTGTTTGGGAACCAGTAGAGGGTAGTGATTATTACTATCTACATTTTTTCGCAAAAGAACAGCCCGATCTCAATTGGACAAATCCTACTGTAAGAGAAAAATTATACACCATGATCAACTGGTGGTTAGAAAAAGGCGTATCTGGTTTTCGAATCGATGCGATTATGAACATAAAAAAAGATTTAAATTTTCCGAATTATACGCCGGATCATAGCGATGGAACTGTTCATGTAACAAAAATGGTTGAATCGGTAGAAGGGGTAGAAGAGTATTTAAGAGAATTAAAAAAAGAGACCTTTGATCGTTACCATGCGTTTACGGTTGGAGAAGTCTTTAATATGAATAAGCAGAAATTAAAAGAGTTTATCGGAGAGGATGGAGTCTTTTCCACTATTTTTGATTTCTCACAGCATATTTTAACTCAAAAGGAAGGGGGATGGGGAGAAAAACAGAATTGGACGATTGATGATTGGAAGAAAACCATTTATTCGGCGCAAGAAGAAGTAAAAGAAATCGGATTTTATGCGAATATTTTGGAAAATCACGATGAGCCAAGAGCCATCAGTCGTTTCTTACCAGAATATGCTCAAAATAAAGAAGGAGCGAAGGCTATTGCAACTGTAAGTTTATTATTGAGAGGGATTCCTTTTATTTACCAAGGACAAGAGATTGGTATGACAAACTGTCCTGTAGATTCCATTGAGAAATATGATGATATTAGCACGAAAGATCAATATCATCAAGCATTGAAAGAGGGATTGACAAAAGAAGAAGCATTATCTATTTGTCAGCAGTTTAGTCGGGATAATGCAAGAACGCCGATGCAATGGAGTGATGAAGAAAATGCTGGGTTTACAACAGGAACGCCGTGGTTATTTGTGAATCCAAATTATAAGGAGATCAATGTAAAATTAGAAGAACAAGATGAGGATTCTATTTTACATTATTATCGAAAATTAATAGAGATACGAAAAAATGAGGAATGGAATGACACATTTACTTATGGGGATTTTATCCCTGCGAATGTGGAACAAGAAGGGATTGTAGCTTATTATAGAAAGGATGAGAAGTACACCTTTTTTGTTGTTGTAAATTTATCTCCAAAAGAACAGAAAGTAGTTTTAAAAGAAGAGATAAAACAGATTTTATTATCAAATTTATCCGATGCAAAAGAAGAGGCTATGAAGCTAGACGGAAATACTCTTACATTAAGAGGCTGTGAAGCACTTGTATTGCAGATGAAATAAAAAAATAGTGTGATAAATAATGAAAATTTGAAATAACATACGGATTTGATTTTTTCTTAAAAGATAGGAAGGCGTATAGGAGGAGAAACGATGAATCAGAAAGAAAGAATGTTAGCTAGGTTACCATACAAGGCTTGGCTAGATGGTCTTAGCGAAGAGAGAATGGAATGTAAGAAAAAAATTTTTGAATACAATCAATTACCACCAGACGAAGGGGAGAAAAAAGAAAAGTTAATTCGCGATATTATTGGAAAAAGTGGAGAAGGCATTTGTATTGAAGCACCATTTCGTTGTGACTATGGAAGCAATATTGAAGTAGGAGATAATTTTTATAGCAACTACAATCTAACTATACTAGATGTGGCAAAAGTGACCATTGGAAAAAATGTCATGATAGCACCAAATGTTTCTATTTTTACAGCAGGTCATCCGATTCATCCCGATTCTAGAAACTCTGGATATGAATATGGGATTGAAGTGACAATTGGTGATAATGTTTGGATTGGCGGAAATGTAGTAGTGAATCCAGGGGTTCATATTGGAAATAATGTAGTCATTGGCTCTGGTAGTGTCGTTACAAAGGATATTCCAGATAATTATATAGCAGTAGGAAATCCATGTCGTCTCATAAGAGAAATCACAGAAGAGGATCGGAAATATTATTTTAAAGATCGGAAGTTCGATGTGGAAGATTATAAAGATAGCTCTTTTCATGTAGAAGATTTATAGAAGACTGCGTAGAAAGATTCATAAAAAATTTCATAATAAGATTCTAAAAAGAAAAAAGGCTGGCTTTGATAAGATTCTCACTCCTCATAATGCGGAATGATGAGAGTGAGAATCTCCCTTATATCAAAGACAGCTTTTTCTTGTTCGTATATGCTTTATGAAACTTTTTTCAAAAACGATGAGTGACTATTTATTTTCCTGCGGGTTTATCCTTTGGAAGTATCTGATTTAAGAGAATAGCAACGATAGTTGCTAATACAACAGGAGACTTACCAAAGATTGTTGAAACCCAATCAGGGAATGTTCCTAAAGACGCAGATGCCTGAGTAACACCCATTCCCATTGCGACTGCTAAACCAACAATAGAAGTATTTCTATAAGTCATTGGTTGAGAAGTAATTAATTTAATACCTGTCATAGCGATAGAAGCGAATACAGAGATAGTAGCGCCTCCTAAAACGCATTGAGGGATTGTTGTTAAAAGAGCGGAGAATTTAGGAACGAGTCCAGCAACTAAAATAATAACAGCGGCAAGGCCTAAAATCATACGATTAACAACCTTTGTTGTTGAGACGATACCAACGTTTTGGCTATAAGTTGCAGTAGGAAGCCCACCGATGAAAGCGCCAAGAACATTAGTTACGCCATAGCAAAGAATACCACCTTGTAACTCCTGATCCGTAGGTTCTCTATCAAGTCCACCAATTGTTGTAGCAGAGAAGTCACCGATTGCTTGCACGGAATTGATTGCGAATAAAAGACCGATTGCGACAGAAGCTGAAATATTGAAATGAATTCCAAAATGCATTGGATGTGGAACATAAAGAAGTCCAGCATCTCCAACTGCTGAGAAGTCAACCATACCAGCTGCGATTGCAACGATATATCCAGCGACCATACCGATTAAAATAGAAGCTAACTTAAAAAATCCCTTTGTAAAATGATTTAAAAATGTTACAACTGCTAAAGTAAAAATAGCAATTGCCCAGTTTTTCCAAGAGCCGTAACTTGGAGAGCTCGTACCTCCAGCCATATAGTTAATAGCAGTAGGGTAGAGAGAAAGTCCAATTGAGAATACGACTGTTCCAGTGATAAGAGGTGGGAAGAACTTACGAAGTTGTTTAATAAACAAACCGACTACAAACGCTACAACACCACCGATAATCTGAGCCCCCAGAATCGTGCCGATGTCGTACCCTTCTGCGATTGCAGACATACTAGGAACGTAAGCAAAACTTACCCCCATAATCACTGGTAAACCAGAACCAAAATATTTACCGATAGGGAATAATTGTAATAGAGTGGAAATTCCAGCAATAACGAGTGCCGCTTGAATCAAAATAACTTTATCGGCGTTACTTATTTGTCCTGCACCAGCCACGATAATTGAAGGAGTTACACAACCTACAATCATTGCAACAACGTGTTGGAGTGCAAGTGGTAGTGCCTCACCAAAGCGAGGAACGCCATTTAAGTCAAATACAGAAGCATGTTTTTTCATCTTTACATCATTAGCCATAAAAACTCTCCTATTCATTTCTTATTATGTAGTTTATGAAGTTGTGAAAAAAGTGACACACATACTGAACACTCAATCTAAATTGTATTAGTCACAATATATTATAGTATATATAATATAAAAAAACAAGGATGATAATTATATTTTTATAAAAAATGCATAATATGGAAAATAGAGGTTATACAAAAATTAGGTGAAAAAAGCTAAAAAACAAAAAAGATGTTTTGTTTGGAAAAATACAGATATAAAGACTGATAATTAAATAACAAATAGAGAATTGTTAATAAAAAAACTAAATTGACAAATAAAATGGAACATGATACATTGATGAATATAGCGTTATAGATCGAATAATCAATCTATGAAATGTAGTCTTTGGAAGACAGGAGGTATTGTATGGGAATTTATGTGATTACAGGTGGAACAACAGGAATTGGTGCACAGGTAAGAAGAATGCTAGTAGAAGAAGGGCATGAAGTTTTTAATTTAGATTTTAAGGGAGGAGATTATTTAGCAGATCTTTCAGAGCCAGAAGGAAGAAAAGGTGCTATCAAAGCGGTTTTTGAGAAGTATCCAGATGGAATTGATGGTCTTATTTGTAATGCTGGCGTTGGACCAGTTTTTCCAGCAACTGCTATTTTTTCATTAAATTTTTTTGCTAGTACACAAATCGCAGAAGGACTTCGCCCTCTTTTAAAGAAAAAAGGAGGTTGTTGTGTCGTAACATCTTCAAATTCCATTACCAATCATACGGTCCGTGAGGATTGGGTGGATATGCTTACAAATGTTAATGATGAGGAGAGAGTTCTTGAAATCGCTAAAGAAATCCCAGATAATTTAAGGCCTCATGCTTATAGTTCATCAAAACATGCATTGGCTCGCTGGGTTAGAAGAGTATCCCCATCTTGGGCCACAGATGGACTTCGTATTAATGCAGTTGCTCCAGGCAACACAACAACACCAATGACAAAAGGGATGACAGAAGCACAGATGGATGCAGCACTTTTAATACCAATTCCAACTCGTTATGGAAGGAAAGAATTTCTTGATGCAGAGGAGATTGCCAATGGTATTGTATTTTTAGCATCCAAAAAAGCAAGCGGTATTAATGGGACGATTTTATTTATTGACGGCGGTATTGATGCATTGCTTCGTTCAGAAAGATTTTAAGGAGGTTTCTTATGAAAATATTAGAACAGTTTGTCGATTGCATGAAACGTGGGGATAATGTAGGGCTTGCAGATTTATTTGATGATTATGGTGTGCTTCACGACTCGTCCTTAATAAAAGTTGGGAAGGATACCATGCATTTAGAAGGTAAGATGGCGGTTGAAATGATGTTTCATCATAAGTTTGGATTTAATGGGGGTGCATTTCCAATTTATAGTGTAAAATATCAATCTGATCGAAATGTATGGTATATGATTCAATATGGGGAACACATTGTGCCAGTATCCGTAGATCTTTGTAGTGTAACAGAGAAAGGAAAAATTAAACGATTAAATATTTACCCATTATAATAAAGGATAATAGAAATTAATATGAAAAATAAGTTTACATAAAAATATGATTTTTCAGCCATTTACAAAAATGAAAAATCGGGGGAAATTAGAAAATAATAACAAACCAATTAGACAAAAGTGAAAAAGAAAAGAAATAGAATTGACAGCGAAATAGGTGTATACTATACTTTGACTATTCAACAGTTATATTGAGAAAAGAATTATAGTTTAGAATAGAAAGTAGGGAAAGATATGGGACTTAATAGTACACCATCAGCAGAACGATTGCATATTGGTATTTTTGGAAAAAGAAATGCGGGAAAATCAAGTTTAATTAATGCCATTACAGGCCAGTCACTTGCGATTGTATCAGATATAAAAGGAACAACAACGGATCCTGTTTCAAAAGCAATGGAATTGTTACCATTAGGCCCTGTTGTTATGATCGATACTCCAGGGCTTGATGACGTTGGAGTTTTAGGGCAAATGCGTATTTCAAAAACATATCAAGTGCTGAATAAAACAGATATCGCATTGCTTGTGATTGATGGAAGCATTGGAATGTCAAAAGAGGATGAAGCATTGCTAGAAGTGGTAAAAGAGAAAAAAATTCCATATTTAATCGTTGTCAATAAAATAGATGAAATGAGAGAGGAAATGGAAGAGTCAAAGGAACGTATTTATGTCAGTGCCACTTCCAAACTCAATATCGAAGAGCTAAAAGAACGGATAGGAAATCTCATTCCAAAAGAAGAGAAAAAAAGACCTTTAGTGGCAGATTTGTTAAAACCATTGGATTTTGTAATATTAGTTGTTCCAATTGACGCTTCTGCCCCAAAAGGACGATTGATTTTACCACAGCAACAGACAATTCGCGATATTATAGAGGCGGGTGCTGTTTCTATTGTTGTAAAAGACACAGAACTAAAAGAGACTTTGGAGAAGTTAGGACAAAAACCAAGACTTGTTATTACTGATAGTCAAGCCTTTTCAGAAGTAGCAAAGCAAACACCAGATGATGTGCCATTAACTTCTTTCTCTATTTTATTTGCTCGTTATAAAGGAGATCTTTGGGAAGCAGTAAAAGGAGCAAGAGCCATTGAAAATTTAAAAGATGGGGATACAATTTTAATGGCAGAAGGATGTACACATCATCGTCAGTGTGAAGATATAGGAACCGTGAAAATTCCAAACTGGATTCGCAATTATACAAAGGGAAAGAACATTCGCATTGAAACTTGTAGTGGAACCGAGTTCCCAAGTGATCTTTCTAAATATCGGTTGATTGTACATTGTGGTGGGTGTACTTTGAATGAACGTGAAATGAAATATCGAATCCGTTGTGCAGTCGATCAAGGTATACCAATTACGAATTACGGGATTTTTATTGCCTATATGAAGGGAATTTTAGAACGAAGCATTGAGCCTTTAAATTCATTTACGTAAAGGCCTCCAGTAAAAAACGATAGAAATCTGTTACACAAAATTAGTTAAAATAATGAATGTGTAACAGTTTTTTTATATAACAAGTATAAAGATTTTGATAAAATTAAGAAGAAAGGTAAGTTTCCCATAAGAAGTATATTTAATTGCCATGTTTTTTGGTATAATATTAGAACATTTATAGTTGATGCATAGGGGAGGCAAATACTAAAATGCTAAGGGAATATTTTTCATGTGGAATTGGAGGGTGTGAATAAAATAAAAGGGAAAATCGAATAAGGGGAAACAAGTAATAAAAGTATGAGGTGAGATTTATTTGACAGCAGAGAAGAATCAATTAGGAAAACTGGTTGGAGAGATACGAAAGGAAAAAGGGATTCGACAATTAGAGTTATGTCAAGGAATTTGCTCAGTATCCATGTTATCTCGAATTGAACAGGGAAAAAAAGAACCAGATAAAATGTTACTAGAGGCATTGTTTGAACGGCTTGGAAAAACGTTACTTTATTGGGAAAAAGTTTTAAACAATGACGATATTCGTTTGTTTCAACTTCAAGTAGAGATCAATTCTTTTTTAGAAGAAAAGAACTTAGAAGTAGTTCAAATGCTACTAAAGAAGTATAAAAATTTTAAGGGTGTGAGCGTTCCACTTCACAAGCAATATAAAATGTTTGCCAATGCTCGCTTATTGCAATTACAGAATAAAAATAAGGAAGCAATGGAAGAGTTACAAAGAGCTTTAGAAATAACATTAGTAAATCTTAAGGAGGATAACTTTCAACTAAAAAAATATTATTTATGTTATCAAGAAATAGAGGTTTATTTAGCTTGGGCAGAGTTGGCAATACGGTATGAAAAAGAAAAGGGTTATGAAGCATTGCAGCAGTTAATTGATTACATAGATACAAATGTTGAAAATAACCCAGAGATGAATCGGATTTATACGATTGCAGTGCATAAATTAGCTTGTGAAAAGGCAAGTAGAGGAAAGTTAGAAGAAGCATGGTTTTTATGTAGAAAGGGGATTAAAATAAAGCGTCAAAGCAAAAATCTTGATAAATTAAAACCATTGTTGCGATTACAGATGGAGATAGAGAATAAATTAGGGTTTCAAAAGGAAAAAAATGAAGTTAAAGATTGGTATTATGTTATAGAACAATTGGAACAATATGCAAAGCATTATGGTGAGAAAATGGAAGGCATTACGAATAATCGATATGGTGTGTATGGAATTGGTGAAGTATTTCGGAATTTAAGAAAAAATTTTAATATGAGCCAAGAAGATTTAATGCATTTTAGTGAGCAAGAAAATTATAGTATTGTTCCAGAGACATTGTCTCGTATTGAAAATGGACATAGCAATCCAACAAAAAAGACTTGTGAAACTTATTTAAAGAAGTTTAATAAAGAAATGAGATTTTATGCTGCGCCAATTCAAAGTGATGATTATGAAGCTCATCGATTGCGCTATGAGCTAGGAGACAAAATAAGAGTCATTGATGTTAAGGGAGCAAAAGAACTTTTAGAACAATTAGAGCCCAAAATTGATTTGAACAACAAGTATAATAAGCAATTTATCGAAAAAGAAAAATTAATTATATCTCATATAGAAGGTAAGATATCGCCAAAAGAATTTCGTGAGAAAATGATAGAAGTATTAAAAATTACAATTCCAGACTATGAAAAAATAGAAGAGGAAAATAAAAACTATGGATTCTTAAGTCGAAATGAAGTAGGGATTTTAAATAATATAGCGGCTTCTTATAAAGATGCAGTGGATTGTGAAAAAGGATTACTTTTATTTGAAAAGTTATTGCGATATTTTGAGGGACAATATGAGTTATCGGGCCGTGCAGATTATATGATGTTGCTCATTAATTATGTAAATGTGCTTGGAAGTGCTGGAAAGCATAGAAAGTGTATTTCAGAAGCGAGAAGAGGAATCGCATTGAATATGAAAGCAAAAGATGCTGTTTATATGGAGCATTTTTTATATGAAATTGCATGGAATTATAAAGAATTAGAAAAGAAAGAGGAATTGTCAAAAGAAGAAAAACTCGAAAAAACGAATAGTATTCAAATGGCATTTAAAGTGAGTGAGCTTTTTCTTCAAGAAGGCTATATAGCCTTCTTGAAGAAAGAAAATATATCATGATTGATCAGGAATAATAGGTCCATTAGAGTATTCTGAAGAACCATCAGATTGTTCCACTGAAAGATCAGAACTAGCAGAAACTATGTATGGAGATGTGGAAACAATAGTTACTAAAAGGCAAAAAGCCAATAACAATTTTTTCATATCAAATACCTCACCTATTATAATTTACGCAAAGCTAATAAAAGATCGAGGGAGTATTTCTGTCTGAAATACATCCCTTAAAAAGAACCCTAAAATAATGATTTCTAAAAATTTACTATAAAAGACATAAGCCAAAAGAAAACGATGTTCTTTTGGCAGTGCCCCGTGAATGTTAGAAACTCAAAAAAGAGGGTTCTAAATAATGATTGCGTACAAAAATATAGTATAGGAAATTGTAGAAAATTACCATGACTTGTTTTGCAAATTTTATTTTCAATTTACGTCAAGTTTTGCTATTATATTCCACATATTCGGACCATTAATCTAATTGAATGAGAGCCATAAATACAAGAGCCTCTTTGCTTGTATTGGACATTCCATGACCAGAGCCATTTGGAGTAAATGTCATATCGCCCGCTTTTACAGGACGGATGGTTCCATTATCATTATACTCTCCTTCACCAGAAATAATGTAGTAAGTTTCGCTTTCACCATGGTGTTCATGATAACCTAAAACACTTCCAGAAGGAATCGTTACTTCGGCAAATAGTTTTGTTTTTGCATTCTTTTGGTTTTCTTCTAAAATGTGTTTCATATAAATAGGACCGATACCGCCATTTACATTTTCTTTTTTTTCAATTCTCATAAAAAATACCTCCATAGAAATGATAATTCATTATAATTGGTTAATAAAATAAAAAATAAAAATATAGTGTTATAATTTTATTATAACTCGTTTTCTATGAATTTCAAAAAAATATTGGAATTTATGGGAAAGTAATGAGTCAAGCAGTCAGTAAAAGATATTAGATAGAAGAGAGGAGAAGAAAAATGAAGAAAGTAGTAATTGCCATGGATTCTTTAAAGGGAAGTATGACGTCTTTAGAGGCTGGAACGGTCATTCAAGAGGCCATACATATGGTCCAAAAAGAAACAGAAGTTGTTGTAAAGCCTTTGGCAGATGGGGGAGAAGGAACGACAGAAGCATTGATAGAAGGTTTGCATGGAGAGCGGATAGAAAAAATAGTTACAGGCCCATTAAAAGAGCCTGTAATGGCCGTGTACGGTTGGATAGAGGAATCAAAGACTGCCATTATGGAAATGGCATCGGCGGCAGGAATCGTTTTATTAAAAGAAGAGGAACGAAATCCATGGGAGGCCACAACGTACGGTGTTGGAGAACTTATAAAAGATGCCGTGCTAAGGGGAGCGAAAAAAATTATTTTAGGAATTGGAGGTAGTGCTACAAACGATGGGGGAATTGGGATGCTAAAAGCCTTAGGATATGAATTTTTGAATCAAGAAGGCGATCCCGTTGGAGAAGGAGCAAAAGCATTAAGTCAAATTCAAATCGTTCAAAAGAAAAAAGATGCCATTTCGTTGGAACATTGTCAAATAGAAGTCGTTTGTGATGTGAATAATCCACTTTGTGGGAAAAATGGGGCTACCTATATTTTTGGGCCGCAAAAAGGTGTTAAAATAGAGGAAAGAGAAACAATCGATAGAGCAATGAGCCATTTTGCGGATGTGACAGAATCCTTTTTGGGAGTGGAACAACGAGAAATAAAGGGGGCTGGCGCAGCTGGAGGGTTAGGTTTTGCTTTAGTCGCTTATTTACAAGCAACATTACGATCTGGGATTGATTTCGTTTTAGAAGCAGTGAATTTAGAAGAAGTTTTACAAGGAGCGGATCTTGTAGTTACAGGAGAGGGAAGACTCGATTATCAAACAGCTATGGGAAAAGCACCGATTGGTGTGGCCAAGTTAGCAAAGAAACATGGAATAAAAGTGATCGCATTTGCAGGAAGTGTTACAAAAGATGCTAGAATTTGCAATGAAAAGGGAATCGATGCTTATTTTCCAATTATACGTGGAATTACGACACTAGAAGAAGCGACAAAAAAAGAAAATGCAAAAGAAAATTTAAAGGCAACGGCAGAACAAGTTTTTCGGTTATTATTATAAAAAGGCAGAATGGTAAATGATGATGGGGATTTGTCATCTTTATAGAAGTAATACGAATAAAAAATATTCGAAGAGGAAATTTGTAAAGAACATTTGTTTGACAAAATTCTCATTTTGTGAAAGAATAGAATGGTTAAGGTGTTCTAAATGATGAGAACGTATCAACCGCATTCGAAATAGTAATTATAGAGAAAGCAAAAGGAGTAAAGATATGGCAAAAATTATGGCAAGTAAAAAAGCAAAGGAAGCCAGAAGAAATCGCAATCATAAAGTTGTAATGGAACAAAAAGTGGAGAAAGCCGTTACAGCCAAAAAGAAACAAAACGTGGTAGAAACAAAAGAAGTAGTGAAAACAGCAGTGGAAACAAAAGCGGTGGAAGAAAAAGCAGTAGAAGCCGTAGAGAAGAAGGCTGTAAAAAAGACGACAAAATCAGCCGCTATTCAAGTGATTTACCAGTTTGAAGGACGTGAAGTAACAGAAAAAGAATTAATTGCAAAGGTCAAAGAGATCTGGACAAGCAAAGGAAATAAGATTAAAGATATTACTTCTTTAAATATCTATATAAAACCAGAAGAAGAAATGGCATATTATGTTATTAATGACATAGAAAACGGAAAAATTGAACTTTAATTTGAACAATAATTTCATCAGTTGTCCGTTGCAGACTGAATATTTTTTTGGTATAATGTATACAAGAGGGACAGAACCCTGTTCCTTTTGTGGAAAATAAGGGACAAAAGGGACAAGAATGGATCTGATCTTAGCAGATAAGTTTTCTTTTTTAGAAAAGGGTGAAGGAGAAAACTATTTGTTAGATATTTAACAAAATGTCACAATTATGAGAAATGTGCTTTGCAAGTTTCTCACAAAAATAAAAATTAAGTAATGAGCAAGTAATCATCTAATTATTTAGGAGGAAAATCTATGAGAGGTTTAGAGACACCTGTTAGAAAGTTAAGAAGACAAGTCTTTACAGAAGTAGCAAAAGTTGCATATGAAGCAGATGCTGAAAATCTAAATGATGCAATTGAAGCAATCCCTTACAAAATTACACCAGGAGATGTTCCAGTTTACCGTGAAAGCATTTATCGTGAAAGAGCAATTGCCTCTGAACGTGTTCGTTTAGCGATGGGTATGTCACTTCGTCCAGAAGACAAACCAGTTCATATTACAAGTGGAATTGAAGCAAGTAATATTGATGAGAAATATTATGAACCACCTCTTATGCAGGTAATTCCATCTGCTTGTGATGGATGTCATGAAAATATGATTCTTGTAACCGATATGTGTCGTGGTTGTGTCGCACATCCTTGTCAAGAAGTCTGTCCAAAAGATGCAATTTCTTTTGCACAAAATGGAAAATCTATTATCGATCAAGAAAAATGTATCAAATGTGGAAAATGTAAATTAGCCTGTCCATACAATGCGATTATTAAACAAGAACGTCCATGTGCAGCATCTTGTGGTGTAAAAGCCATTGAAAATGACGCGTTAGGACGCGCTCATATTAATATCGATAAATGTGTATCTTGTGGTCAGTGTATGGTAAGTTGTCCATTTGGAGCAATTGCAGATAAATCACAGATCTTCCAATTAATTCGTTGCATGAAAGAAGGTAAGGAAGTAATCGCAGTGCTTGCACCAGCGGTTGTTGGTCAGTTTGGACCAAATGCTTCTATCCAAAAGATCAAAGCAGCTTTAATGGAAATCGGATTTAATGAAGTGTATGAAGTAGCACTTGGTGCGGATATTGGAGCTGTAACAGAAGCACATCACTATGTAGAAAAAGTTACAACAGGAGAGCTTCCATTCTTATTAACATCTTGTTGTCCATCTTGGTCTATGTTAGCAAAGAAATACTTCCCAGAAATGATCGATAGTGTTTCTAATGCTTTAACACCAATGGTTGCAACAGCGAGAACAGTAAAACAGATTCATCCAGATGCTCACGTAGTATTTATTGGACCATGTGCGTCTAAGAAATTAGAGGCAATGAGAAGTTCTGTAAGAAGTGATGTAGACTTCGTTATTACATTTGAAGAGTTAGCAAGTATTTTTGATGCAAGAAATATTAACTTTGAAGAATTTACAAAAGAAGAGTCTATTCATGATGCAACAGGTGCAGGTCGTGGTTATGCAGTTGCTGGTGGTGTTGCAAGCGCCATTGAACAATGTATTAACGAATACTATCCAGGTGTTGATGTATTAATTGAACATGCAGAAGGCCTTGAAGAGTGTAAGAAGATGTTAATGCTTGCAAAAGCTGGTAAGAAAGATGGATGCTTAATCGAAGGAATGGGTTGTCCAGGCGGTTGTGTTGCTGGAGCAGGTACAAATATCCCAATCAATAAAGCCACAATGGAAGTTAAGAAGTTTGTAAAAGCATCTTCAAAAGCGCTTCCTCCAAAAGAATTAGCTGAAATTGAGTTAAACTAAATAGAAGATAAGACAGAATAGAGTTCTTGTTTTTATAGAAAAAGGATAGGCAACTGCCTATCCTTTTCTATGTTTATTCCGCTTGTTTTAATTGTCTTGCAAGTGGAATGAGAACACCACCGCAAGCGTTTCCAAGTGTCATAACAAGTAAATAAAGAATGGTTTTTCCGCTCCATACGTTTGCAACTGAGAAATAGAACATATTGGCAACGCAGTGCTCAAAACCGCAAAGAATGAACACAATAACCCCCATAAATACACCAATATATTTTCCAATCTCATGTTGATTGGTTTTAAATCCGTCTACAGCAATAAACATTAAAATATTACAAAAGACGGCTAAAATAAAAATACTTAATAAAGAGTCGTTTAATTTCGTGTCACAAAGTCCTTTTGCTTTTTCTGCAATAGAACTAATTCGTGTAAGGCGAACGAGGTTTCCCATGATGAGAGAACCTAATAAATTTCCTACCCATACTTGTAATAAGAAAAGCAAATAAGAAGGTTTGTTTTCGAAAATATAACCGACTTTTCCTGTGAATAAGTTAAAACCGAAAGTACAAACAGTAAAGAGTCCAAGACTGAAGAAAATAGCGCCAGTTACTTTATTGTCCAATGATAAAAAGACAATACCCCCAATACTGATACTAACTCCAGCTAAAATGGAATATAAAAAAGATGCAATACGTTGTTTCATATGAAATTCCCCCATAAATATAAATGATATTCGATTAGTCTATAGGAAGCGGATGATATAAATTCATACGATTTCCTCTAGCAAATCCAATTACTGTTAGATGATAGTCTTTTGCCAACTGCAATGTTAAATTGGTTGGAGCTGAGCGAGAAACTATCGTTGGAATCCCTGCCCAAATTGCTTTTGCGGCAATTTGAGAAGGAATACGGCCAGTGGTGTAAATACAAGTTTCCTCAAAAGCAGTTTTGTTTTTTAGTGCTTTTCCTACCGTTTTTTCAAAAGCGTTATACCGATCCACATCTTCACTGAAAAATAATATTTCTTCTCCACGACAGAGCATAACACTGTGGACATTACCCGTGACTTCAAATGTTTTTGAAGTGGTAAGTAATTTATTTGATAATGGTAGAATTTGCTCAGGCGTGACCAAATTAGGAACAAGCGGCTTCATTGTTCGATTTTGCCATCGAATAGAGAGATTGGCAATTCCTTTCTCCTTATCGATGGAACAAGAAATAATATCTTCTAAAGAATTGATCTTTCCACTTGTATAAAAATGTCCAAGGATTAATTCTTCTAATGATTCTGGAATACAGTGAAACTTTTGATAAAATTCTCCATCGATAAAGACAGAAAGAGAGTATTCCGATAAGATAGTTTCTTCAATAGGGTTTACAGAAATACCTTTTTCTGTTTGTTCATAACGAAGAGCTTTCGTGCTTGTAATTGGTGTCATCGTTTTGTCCCCTTTATGCTTTTTCAATGCGAACGGCGCAAACTTTATATTCTGGAATAATCGCAAAGTTATCGGTTGCGGCGTTTGTAATATGATTTACGTTTCCATCTGGGAAGTGGAATGTCATAAATGCTTCGCTAGCACCTACCGTATCTCCAACACGAGCGGTTGTTTTAATTTTGCCACGGCGAGAAGATACAAAGACTTTATCTCCATTTTTCACTCCAAGTTGTTTTGCATCAAATGCATTCATTTCAATATAGGACTCATTACAAATTTCATTTAATCCTTCGGTACGAGATGTCATAGCCGCTGCATTATAGTGATAGAGCATACGGCCTGTAGAAAGGATAATTGGATATTCTTCATCAGGCATTTCATTGGATTCCTTATAAACAGCTGGATAGAAAGCACCAAGTCCTCGTGAAAATTTTCCAATATGAAGAATTGGAGTTCCTTTATGGTCTGGTGTTGGACATGGCCATTGTAAAGATTCACCAGCATCTAGACGAGCGTGGCTTACACCTCCAAAGGAAGGAGTTAGATAAGCGATTTCACTCATAACTTGGGCTGCGCTATCGTAATGACAAGGATATCCCATACGAGTCATAACATCACAGAAAATATCGATATCATTTCTTGCTTCTCCAAGTGGCTCTACGGCTTTACGAACTCTTTGGATACGACGTTCTGTATTCGTAAAAGTACCTTCTTTTTCTGCATAGCTAACCCCAGGGAGAACAACGTCTGCATAAGCCGCAGTTTCTGTTAAGAACAGTTCTTGAACAACTAAGAAATCAACTTTTTCCAATGCTTTTTTAATATGACCGATATCTGGATCGGTAACAACAGGATCTTCTCCAAAAATATAAAGACCATGAATACTGCCCTCTAAAATAGCAGGGAATACTTGAGTAGAAGTTAATCCAACTTTTTTATTTAATTCAATACTCCAAGCTTTTTGGAATTTATCGATTACATCAGGATTTGCAACTTTTTGATATCCAGGGAAGTCTGTAGGCATACATCCCATATCACAAGCTCCTTGTACGTTGTTTTGTCCACGAAGTGGGTTAACCCCACAGCCAGATTTTCCGATTTTACCTACCATCATTGCAAGGTTTGATAAACTCATAACTCCTTCTGTACCAGTGGAGTGCTCAGTAACTCCTAGACAATAAATAATAGGAGCGCGATCCGCTTTGGCATAAAGGCGGGCTGCTTTTCTTAAATCCTCTGGATCAATATGACAGATCTTTGCAACTTTTTCAGGAGTATAATCCTTTACAATTTCTTTGATTTCTTCGAACCCTTCCGTACGTTCTGCAATATAGTCATAATCTGCTAATCCTTCTTCTAAAATGATATGCATCATACCATTTGCAAATGCTACATTTGTTCCTGGTTTTAATTGAAGATGAATTTCTGCCTGATCGACTAAATCAATCTTTCTTGGATCCACGACGATGAGTTTTGCACCGTTTTGAATTGCTTGACGAATTTGTGTACCGATAACAGGATGGGCTTCTGTTGGGTTGGAACCGACTAATAAAATCACATCGATATCAGTTGTAATATCAGAAATTGGATTTGTCATGGCACCAGAACCTAATGTTTTAGCGAGTCCTGTTACCGTAGCAGAATGGCAAAGTCTTGCACAGTTATCCACGTTATTTGTGCCAAAAGCAGTTCTTACCATTTTTTGGAAAACGAAGTTATCTTCGTTTGGAGCACGAGAACAAGAACAACCAGCAATGGCATCACTTCCGTATTCTTTCTTGATCGCTTTAAATTTGGAGGCGATTAATGTTAATGCTTCGTCCCAAGTTGCTTTTTGGAGAACGCCATCTTTTCGAATGAGTGGATGAGTTAAACGGTCACCAGAGCCTACAAACTTATAAGAGCCGAACTTACCTTTTACACATAATAGATTTTTATTTGCAGGGCCATCGGCAGGTTCTACTCCTACTAATTGATTATTTTTTACAACAAGATAGAATTGACAGCCAGTTCCGCAGTGTGGACAAGTGGTAAGCACTTTTTTTGTTTCCCATTCGCGATATTTTTTATGATCTTTTGCAGAAAGAGCGCCGGTAGGACAGTGAGAAACACAGTTTCCACAAGATTCGCAAGCAGTTTCTGACCAAGGTAATTCATAAATCGTAGACATTTTTGTATCAAAGCCACGGTCTTCAATACTGATGACATTACGTCCTTGTAACTTTTCACAGACACGGGCGCAACGACGACACATAATACAAAGCTCTGGATCGTATTCGAAAAATGGATTGGATGTATCTTTTTTAGGAAGAACACGTTTTCCATGAAAACTTGTCTGTTCAACGCCGTATTCTAAGCAATAAGATTGTAATTTACAAGCGCCATTTTGTGGACAAGAAAAGCAATGCTCATTGTGATTGCTCATAAGAAGATCAAGAATAAAATGTCTTGCTTCTTTTACTTTCTCTGAGTGGGTAAAAATTTTCATTCCTTCCGCACAGTGCTCAGAACAAGCGGTAAAAAGTCCTTTTTTACGACCGCCTTCGATTTCTACAACACACATACGACATGAGCCATCTGGAGCTAATTCTTTCATATGGCAAAGAGTTGGAATTTCGATTCCAAGAGAAGTAGCAGCTGTTAAAATCGTAGTTTCTTTTTCAACTTCACATGGAATCCCATTTATTTCGATATGAATTGACATTTATGATTTCCTCCCATTATGTTCAAATTTGCAAGAGCCTGAAGGGCAGTGTTTTCCATTGATATGTGCTTCAAATTCTTCTCTGTGATGTTTTAAGCAGGAGTTGAGTGCTTTATTGACAGATTGGCCAAGACCACAAGCCGATAAAGCAGAAACTTGGTTGCTCATCATTTCTAAACGTTCCACATCGCCTTCTTTGGCACGTCCTTCTACAAAATCTGTGAGAAGTTCTAAAATACGAGTGGTACCAATACGGCAAGGAGTACATTTACCACAGGATTCATGAACGAAGAATTCAAATACTTTTTGAATATATTCTACAAGACAGACGCTTTCATCCATAACGACAATAGCGCCAGAACCGATAGCAAGATCTTCTTTTACCATATCTTCATAGGAATAAAGAGTGTCGAATTGTTCAGGGAATGCGATAGGGCCAGATTGTCCGCCAATATGTAAAAATTTAATAGGTTTACCAGTTCCACTTCCTCCACCAAGAGATTCCTCCATAATGAGATCGCGAAGAGGAATGCCAAGGTTTACTTCAAATACACCACGGTTTTTGGAGTGACCGCTAATGGATACTAGTTTTGTACCACCGCTTTCAGGAGTACCATAGCTTAAAAATGTCTCACTGCCTTCTGCTAAAATAACGGGAATACAAGCGAATGTTTCTACGTTATTTACAAGTGTTGGTTTTCCATAAAGACCAACTTCTGCTAAATGCGGAGGTTTGATCCTAGGACGTCCCGTTTTCCCTTCAATGGAGTTTAAGAGTGCAGAGTTTTCTCCACAAACATAGGCACCACCGCCAGATACGATTGTAATTTCGTAGTCAAATCCCTCAATACCAAGAATGTTTTTGCCTAAATATCCAGCTTCTTTGGCATGATCAATTGCCTCTTGGAATGTTTTTTGAATGGTACGATATTCTCCACGAATATAAATATAGCCTTGTTTGGAATCAAAAACATAACCTGCGATTAACATTCCTTCGATAACGCTAAGAGGAGAATGAGCGAGCAGTTCTCGATCTTTAAATGTTCCAGGTTCTCCTTCGTCCGCATTACAGACGATATATTTTGGATCACCTTCAATATGATAAAGGCTTTTCCATTTTCGACCAGCAGGATAAGCTGCACCACCACGTCCTTTTACATTTGCATTTAAAATCTCATCAATAATCGCTGGCTTATCCATTGTGATAGCCTTTTTGATTCCTGAAAAACCGCCAAGGGATACAAAATCAGATACAGAAGTAGGATTCATCTTCCCGACGTTTTTTAACAATACAGATGCTTGTTTTGTCATAATATCACCGCTTTCTTTTTTATTGATCTCGTTTACCGCTTCTTAAGTCATCAAGAAGTTGTCGAATGACTTTGCGATCTAAGTTTCCATAAACAGTATCTTTTACTTTGATGACAGGACCAATATCACAGGCACCAACACATGGAATATAGTGGAATGCAAACATACCGTCTTTTGTAGTTTCTCCAATTTTCACACCTAATTCTTCTTCGAGAATCTGAGTGATTTCTTCTGAATGAGAGAAATGGCAAGGGGTGCTGTTGCATATTTTTAAGACAAAACGAGCCTTTGGTTTTGTTTTTAACATGGCATAAAAAGTAATAATATCATAGACGCGGGTAGCAGGAAGACCGACTTCTTTTGCTACGATTTCCGCTGTTTCTTTGTCAATATAGTTAAGACCAGACGCATTCTGAAGTTCATGTAGAATTTTTAGCAGATGTTCTGTGTCTCCTCCGTTTTCACGGATAATGGAATAGACTTCCGTTGTTGTAAGTTTATTTTTCACTTCCATAGCAGCTCCTTTATAAAGTTAATGTTAAATATTAGAGTAACAGGGCTTGATTGATTAGTCAATAGAAAAAGAAGAAATTAACAAAAATAAATTTTATATTTGCAATACTATGATATAAAATTAACAATTAACATGAAAGAGGTATATTATATATATGGGAATATAGATAAAAAAGAAACGAAAATAGATATTCTATGAACAAAATATCTATTTCCGTTTCTGATAAGCAGTAATTCAGAAACTAGATTTGTATTTTCAACATGTAAAACGAAAATGAATTAGAAGTCAATTTTATTTAGGGCGCTGATTAAAGCTCGAACAGAGGCATCAATAATATCATCATGAATGCCAGCCCCCCAAGTAACGGTTCCATCTGGAGCCTGCACCCCAACATAAGCACAAGCTTTCGCGTTAGAACCTGTTTCTAAGGCGTGCTCTTCATAAGTAGTAACAGAGTAATGTTCCATAACTTTGCTGTGACGTTCAATAGCATTGCAAACAGCACTTAAACGACCATTTCCCCAGCCATGATAGACTTTTTCGATACCGTTTTTTGTAATATTAATTTCTGCTTCCACCTTTCCAGCGTCAAGATGAGTAAATTTACTTGATTTAATTTCAATTGGCGTAGTGAGATTAATATAGCCATCTTTAAACGCAGTAAAGATTTCTTCTGCTGTTAATTCCTTATGCTCATGATCGGAAATATTTTTTATGTAATAGCCTACATCTTCTCGCATTTTTGCAGGAAGGTCAAAGCCATATTTATGTTCAAGAATATAGCCGATACCACCTTTTCCAGACTGACTGTTAATGCGGATAACATCTCCTTCATAAACACGGCCAAGGTCATGAGGATCAATTGGAAGATAAGGGACTGTCCAGTCTTCACAATTTTGTTCTTCTCTAAAGTTCATACCTTTTGCAATGGCATCTTGATGAGAGCCAGAAAAAGCTGCAAATACAAGTTTTCCAGAATAAGGAGAGCGTTCATAAACGGTCATTCCGCTCACTTTTTCGTAAATATTTACAAGCTCTGGCATATTGCTAAAATCAAGTTTTGGATCGACGCCATGGGTATACATATTCAATGCTAATGTAATAATGTCTACGTTTCCTGTACGTTCCCCATTGCCAAATAATGTTCCTTCCACTCGGTCGGCGCCTGCTAATAATGCTAATTCGGTATCGGCAACACCACAACCCCGATCGTTATGTGGATGGACGGATAAGATGATATTTTCACGGCAATGAAGGTGTTTGCTCATATATTCAATTTGACTAGCGTAGACGTGAGGTAGAGAGTGTTCCACTGTAACAGGAAGGTTAATAATCACTTTCCAATCATCTCTTGGATTCCAAGTGTCGATGACTGTGTTACAAATGCGAAGTGCAAATTCCATTTCTGTTCCAGTAAAGCTTTCAGGAGAGTATTCAAAGAAAATATTATCCCCTGCGTCCTTTGCCAATTCTTTTAATAATTTAGCTCCGTCTTCGGCAATTTTTACGATTTCATCTTCTGATTTTTTGAACACCTGTTGTCTTTGAGCCACAGAAGTAGAGTTATAAAGATGAACAACCACTTTAGATTTACAGCCTTTTAAAGATTCGAAAGTCTTTTTTATAATATGTTCCCTTGCTTGTGTTAAAACTTGAATGGTAACATCTTCAGGGATTAAATCCTGTTCGATTAAAGTTCTTAAAAATGTATATTCGGTTTCAGACGCTGCTGGAAATCCAACTTCAATTTCTTTAAAACCGATTTTTACAAGATGTTGAAAAAATTCAACTTTTTCTTCGAGGCTCATAGGAATAATTAAAGCTTGATTTCCATCTCGCAAGTCAACACTGCACCAAATAGGAGGTTTTTCAATATACTCTTTTTGTGCCCAATCAAGACAAGTTTCTGGTGGCATAAAATACATTCTGTGATATTTTTTGCAATTTTCCATAATAAGAAATCCTTTCTAATCTAATATAATAACGACGAGAAACAGGGAGAGCTCGTTGTTTTTGCGAAAAAAAAATCTTCCTTCTCCAACAAAAAAGTTAGAGACGAAAGATAAATCTTACGCGGTACCACTCTATTTCATACAAATTGTATGCACTCATGGATACGGGTTTTAAACCTTATATCCTCCCAAGATAACGGTAGGGTTCCGGTGATGCCTACTACATAGTTCAGCATACTACTCAAAGGCGAGTTCGGAAAAATATCTTCACTGTTTTGCACCACCAACAGCTCTCTGTGGATTTTATTTTTCTTACTATTCCTTATCAACGTATTTCGCTTTTGAAATAATTTATCATAGTAACGTGATAGTGTCAATGGTTATTTTTCTTTTTTCATCGGGAAAAATACGACATATTTTGATTTGAAGGAATAAATTTTTATTCATATTTTAAGAGAAAAATAGGAAAAATAAGGAATTTGTATGGAAAGAAAAGGAGATTTGAAGGTTCAAAAAAATTATAGAAAATAGTAAAAATTTAGGACTATTTTAAAATTTAAATAGTCCTTTTGTTCACATAGACAGGGCGATATTTAGAATAAATAATTTTTTGGCTATGGTATAATCCGAAATATCCAGATAACGTATAGCTTAAGGCGATTGCAATCGCATAATAAGGCATACCACCATATCCAAATAACTCAAAACTAATGAGCAAAGAAGTAATAGGGCAATTAGTAGCACCACAAAATACAGCAGTCATACCGACAGCAGAACAAAGTTCAGGCGGTAATCCGATAAGAGAGGAAATAGCGCATCCAAATGTCGCACCGACAAAAAAGCTTGGAACAATTTCACCACCTTTAAATCCTGCACCAAGAGTGAGAGCTGTTATTATCATTTTGAAAAGAAAAGCACCTTTTGGAACGGTTCCTGTTTCGATAGCAGTTGCAATTACATCCATTCCTGCGCCGTTATAAGTTCTTGTTCCGATGAGTAATGTAAAGAGGATAACAAGAATACCTCCCACAAAAATACGAACATAGGCATTTTTAAAATATTTTTTGTATAGATATTCGGAAGTATGTAAAATAATACAAAAAATAATGCTTATAATTGCACAGCCAACGGCAAGAAATACAAGGCGAATAGCATTGGAAATAGTAAATTCAGGTATAACAGTAAGAGGAAAAGATTCTGGCATTAATCCAAAGTATTTTGCAACACCGGCACCAATAAAAGCGGAGCAGACACAAGGAACTAATGCAGAATAATAAAGGACTCCAACGCTGACAACTTCCATAGAAAAAATGGTAGCCGCCATTGGTGTTCCAAAAAGTGCAGAAAAAGAAGCACTCATTCCACACATAATTACAATTTTTTGATCTAACTCATTTAGTTTTAGCCAATGTCCAAGTTGGGTTCCAATACTACCTCCTAGCTGTAAAGCAGCACCTTCTCGTCCAGCAGAGCCACCAAAAAGATGGGTAATAATCGTAGAGATAAAAATTAAAGGTGCCATTTGGATAGGAATCGAATCTCCAGAATGAATGGCCGAAATAATAATATTTGTTCCCGAATTTTTATCTTTTAATAACCAATAGAAAAAAACGATAAAAATACCACTAATCGGTAAGAAAAATAAAAGATTTTCATGTGCTATTCGAGTTGATGTTGCCCAATGCATTGCTTTGCCAAAAGCCGTTCCAATCCCACCTACCACCAGTCCAATCGTAATAGAAAAAATACCCCATTTCAAAAATAATTTTGTTGTTTTAACAGAAACTTTTACTCCATAATTAAATTTCGTTTTCCAGTCATCCATAACTTTCCCTGCCTTTTGTAAAAATAATTTGTTTAAAAAATATATTGTTTGCTCGTTTCTTCTTGTTTATGTCATAATAATCGTGTATTTTATAAGAATCCTTATAATTTAATTATAGCATACTTTTTATAAATTGTTGTTTCCTATAGAAACAAGGTAGTAAACTTGCAAATAAGAAAGGGTGGTAGAATGTTATGAAGGTTATTTATGAAGAACCATTAAAGTGCAAAGGAAAATTAGTTGTATTAGAAAATCGCTGGTATCTTTCATTTGAAGAACAGGGTCCAGATAACCGCTATAAGAAAAGGCCATTTCAAGTGTTAGATAAAGAAATTGAGGAGTTTTGTGAGCAGTTGCAAAAGAACTTTACTTATTATGAAGAACAAAAACAAAAAGGTTGTTCTTCTATTATAAAAGGAGAAGGAGGACAGTGGATACGATTTGGAATTCGAGAAGGGGTTTGTCTTTTTTATCAGAGCTATCCGATTAAAAGTAGAAAAAAATTAGAAGAGACTCTTTTAGAATTACAAATGGCAAAAGAAAAGGCGGAACAGTTATTAAACAAAGAAAAAGAGGAAACACTTTTATAGAACAAGAAGAGAGATACAAGAACAACGGATCTTCTGTGGACAGAATCGAAAGAATCCTTGTCATTTTATCTTGTATGATTTAAAATAAAGAGTCCCGTAGAAAATCCAAGATTTTAGAAGTTTCCTAACAGGAATCAGGGATAAAAAATAAAATATTAATAAGTTAATCGTAGAAAGGATTCCCATGAAAGAAAAGAAATATTTAGTAGGCATTGTTGCCTTAATTATCTTATGTGTATTAGGATGGTTTTTATACTCCAATTTTAAACCAGAGACACAAGAGGGCAATAAGAAAATTGATGTTGTTGTAGTGCATGGAAATAAGGAAGAAAAAACGTTTCATTATGAAACAGATGCAGAATATTTAAGTGATGTCTTAACAAAAGAAGGTTTAATTGAAGGAGAAGAAAGTCAGTACGGACTTTTTATCACAACGGTTGATGGAGAAAAGGCAGATGATTCCAAACAGCAATGGTGGTGCATCACACAAAATGGAGAACAGGTAAATACCTCTGTTAGCCAAACGCCTGTGATCGATGGCGAACAATATGAACTCACATTAAAGGAAGGATATTAATTGGCAAGTTCAAAAACAAGAGAATTGACATTGATGGCAATTTTTACTGCCATTTTATTAGTCGGACAAGTAGCACTTGGCTTTCTACCCAATATTGAAGTTGTAAGTCTCCTTATTATCTTATATACAATCCATTTAAAGAAAAAAGTATTTTTCGTTATTTATGCATTTGTCTTATTAGAAGGATTGATTTATGGCTTTGGATTGTGGTGGATTAATTATTTATATATATGGAGTATTTTAGCGCTTTTAACTCTATGTTTTCAAAAACAAACTTCTGTATTCTTTTGGAGTTTGCTTTCAGGATTTTATGGAATGGGATTTGGAGCTCTTTGTTCCATACCGTATTTTTTTCTTAGTGGAACAAAGGCAGCATTTGCTTATTGGGTTTCAGGATTGATGTATGATATTCCTCATTGTATTGGGAATGTTATTATTTGTATGCTGTTATTCAAACCATTGAATGGAATATTAGAGAAAGCAGTTTGTTCAGAGTGATATATGGCATAAGAAGATATAAATTGTCGATAAAAATACACTAAAAAGTTTTTTATATTTTTAGTGTATTTTTTTATGTTATAGGAAATTCCTCGCAAAGCGAGTTATCCTATAACATAAAAAAAGCACTACGTGCGAACCATGCGCAGCTCACAAAGAAGATAAATTTGCTTCGCAAATTGCTCGCGGGCGGCAAAGTGTACGTTGCTAGGAGTGACCGAAAGTCGCGAAGAGTGTTGGGCGTACACTTTGTTCTGTTATGGAAAAGTGGTTTCTAACAACAGGATGAAGAAAAATATTTTGTTTTAGTATAGAAAATGTTACAATGAAAAAGAACTTATTTGCTAGAAAGAAACGGATAGGATAGTGAATAGGAACTTTTGAATAGGAAGATAAGAAAGGTTAGGAAATAGAATGAGAAATATAAAGATTACAATTGAATATGATGGAGGAAGATATGATGGGTGGCAACGATTAGGAAAAGACGAATCCTCTAATACAGTGGAACAAAAATTATTAGAAGTGATTCGCAAGATGACAAATGAAAATCCAACATTAAACTGTGGTTCTCGTACAGAAGTTGGTGTGCATGCTTATGAACAGATTGCTAATTTTCAAACAAAAAGTAGTATGAGACCACTAGAAATGAAGCATTATTTTAATCGTTATTTACCAAGAGATATTGCAGTTACTTATGTAGAAGAAGTTCCAGAACGTTTTCATGCTACGTTAAATGCAAAAAGTAAAACATATTTATACCGCATTGCAATTGGAGACACTATTCCAGTGTTTGATAGAAAATATGTGTATTACTGTTTTGGAAAATTAAATATTGATAAGATGAGAGAAGCAGGAGAATTACTTGTTGGGACTCATGATTTTAAGGCATTTTCTACTGTGAAAAAGAGCAAAAAATCAACTGTTCGTACGGTGGAGAGCGTAGATATTTATAGCGATGGAAATGAAGTTCAAATCACAATGAAAGCCAATGATTTTCTTCACAACATGGCTCGAATTATTGCAGGCGTTTTAATTGAAGTTGGAGAAGAGGTAAGAGAACCTCAAATTATTACAGAAATTTTTGAAAGCGGTGTTCGCAATGAAGAAATTGAGATGGCGGATGCAAAAGGTCTGTTTTTACAAGAAATTGAGTATTAGAAGAGAACAGGCGAGCTAGATGAGCCGAGTATGAGAATGGAGGTATTGGTATGTGGGCAAATGAAAGTGTATTTTATCAAATTTATCCGTTAGGATTTTGTGGAGCACCATATGAAAATGATGGTGTGTTAGTGGATAGAATAAAAAAAGTGATTGATTGGATTCCTCATATTAAAAAGGTAGGAGCAAATGCCATATATTTTTCACCAGTGTTTGAATCTGATTGTCATGGATATGATACAAGGGACTATAGAAAAATAGATGTTCGATTAGGTAGTAATGAAACCTTTGGAACAGTTTGTCAAGAGCTTCATAAAGCGGGGATAAAAGTCGTATTAGACGGTGTTTTTAATCATGTTGGACGTGGATTTTTCGCATTTCAAGATGTGAAAGAAAAGAAGTGGGATTCTCAATATAAAGATTGGTTTTATATTAATTTTGATGGAAATTCCAATTATGACGACGGATTTTGGTATGAAGGTTGGGAAGGACATTTTGAACTTGTAAAATTAAACCTTCAAAATGAGCAAGTAATCCAACATATTTTTTCTTGTATAAAAGGTTGGATAGAAGAATTTGATATTGATGGGTTGCGTCTTGATGTGGCTTATTGCTTAGATCATAACTTTTTAAAAAGACTTAGAAGTTTCTGTGAAGGGTTAAAGAAAGATTTTTTCCTTGTAGGAGAGTTATTACATGGGGACTATAATCCGTTTGTCAATGACGAAGAACTTCATAGTTGTACCAATTATGAGTGCTATAAAGGTCTTTATTCTAGTTTTAATAGCATGAATATGTTTGAAATTACACATAGTTTATTGCGGCAGTTTGGACCAGAAGATTGGACACTTTATAAAGAAAAGCATCTATTAGGCTTTGTGGATAACCATGACGTAACGAGAGTTGCAACGATTTTACAAAATAAAAATCATTTGCCACTTATTTATGGGGTGTTATTTGGTATGCCAGCAATTCCTTGTATCTATTATGGAAGTGAATGGGGAGCAAAAGGGGATAAAGCAGATGGAGATTGGAATCTTCGCCCATGTTTTGAGGTAGCAGAAGAAAATGAATTGACTGAGTGGATAGGAAAGTTAGCAAATATCCATAAGGAAAGCGAAGCTCTTTGCTACGGAGAGTTTCGTTCTGTTCTTCTGACAAACAAGCAAGTGATTTTTGAAAGAAAGACAGAACATGAAAGAATACTGGTTGCCATTAATGCGGATGAACAGACATATATGGCACATTTTGATGCAGGATGTGGAAGAGCAGAAGAGTTACTCACTGGGAAAGATCATGATTTTGGAGGCGGAAGCGAACTTCTGCCATATAGTGTACAGTATTGGAAGATGGAACGATAATGATGAAAGAAGCAGATCGTTCAGTGATAGGAACGTTACTGAAAATGGAGCGACTGAAATAAAACAAAGGGCAAAAAGAAGTATGTTATGGAGTCTGTGTACCGTCTATAGCTTTTCTTGCAATGATTCTGTTAATCGTAATACCAAAAAAGAAAATCAGCCTATTTATGAAGTGGAAAGAAAGAGTACTGGAGCACTAGAAAACGATTATAAATCTATAGAAATAGAAATAATCGAATAACAATTAGGATAAAAATCTTTGAGTTAGTAGAGAAAAAAGTTAAAATTTATCAAGCATTTGTGTACTTACTGAGATGGATATGCCATAATTAATAGGATGTGAATAGGCTGGTATATCCATCTGTATGCTTTTGTAATGAATGAGAGGTTTTAGTTGCTTCTAAGAGAAAAGCAAAATGAAACTTATATTGGGAATATTTTTTATCTTGAATAAATAGATAAAAATAACAAGAAAGCCAAGAAAAAATAAAATAAAAAAATAATTAAAAAAACTTGTTGACAAGTATAAAAGCATGTGATAATATACTCTATGTTGTCACGAAGACAGCGTCGAAAAATGAAAAGTTTTGAAAAAAAGAAATAAAAAAAGTTCTTGACAAACAAAACTGAGTAAGATATAATGAATAAGTTGTTTCGAAAGAAACAAAAACATTGACAATTGAATAATAAAACAACCTTGAAAATTCCAAGAGATATAAAGATTGAGAAATCAATCAATGGACAAGTGTCCAACATTCTTGGTCGTTGAGAAATCAACAACCCAAACACAGTAAACAAGGGATAAATTAGCCAAGCTAAGTTTTGAACTGAAGATCAACGGAAGTTCTATCAATCTTCGATTGAAGAA
>DVIZ01000106.1 GCA_018710905.1 Candidatus Scybalomonas excrementigallinarum
TATCTGTACGATTATTCGTCAGGAAAAAATACAGTATATTTTTCAATATGCCAAGTCAGGTGGTAGTTTTAACGAGTTATTAAAAATGATAGGGTAGTTTTGTGCATTTTTTCAAATTTGCTCATTTATAGTATAAAATAGAAAAGTGTGTTTTTACCTGCTTGCTTTTTTTTGCTCGCCATATGAGAAA
The DNA here is from genome assembly GCA_018710905.1 of Candidatus Scybalomonas excrementigallinarum. Taxonomy (GTDB): domain Bacteria; phylum Bacillota; class Clostridia; order Lachnospirales; family Lachnospiraceae; genus Scybalomonas; species Scybalomonas excrementigallinarum. The sequence goes on from DVIZ01000106.1 coordinate 191, forward strand.
AATCGATTCTTATATGGCGATTTTCTTTTTTCTAAATCTTGACAAAACTTCCTTTCCTATTATAAGATGATACTTATGCGTATTTATACGAACAAATAGAGAACATAATGATAAAATAGAATTACAGGAGGTCTTATAGTGGCTGATTTAACAAATGAAATAAAGAAACGTCGTACATTTGCAATTATTTCCCATCCAGATGCTGGTAAAACAACATTGACAGAGAAATTTCTTTTATATGGTGGTGCCATTAATACCGCAGGCTCTGTAAAAGGAAAAGCAACATCAAAACATGCAGTTTCAGACTGGATGGAAATTGAAAAACAAAGAGGAATCTCTGTTACTTCCTCTGTTCTTCAATTTAACTATGATGGATTTTGTATTAACATTCTTGATACACCAGGGCATCAAGATTTCTCAGAAGATACGTATCGTACATTAATGGCAGCGGACTCTGCAGTTATGGTAATCGATGCTTCAAAAGGGGTAGAAAAGCAGACAATTAAATTATTTAAAGTATGTGTTATGCGAAATATTCCGATTTTTACCTTTATTAATAAATTAGACCGTGAAGCAAATGACCCATTTGAACTTCTCGATGAGATTGAAAATGTACTCGGTATTCGCACTTGTCCGATCAATTGGCCAATTGGTTGTGGAAAACAATTTAAGGGAGTTTATGATCGAAATACAAAAATGATTACAACGTTCAAAGCGGTATCAAGTGGCGGACAAAAAGTCGCTGAAACACAAGAAATTCCTGTTGATTCAGAAGATACAAGAAATGAGATCGGATATGCATTGCATGATCAATTGTTAGAAGATATTGAATTATTAGACGGTGCTAGCGATGAATTTGACCAAGAACGCGTCAGTGCAGGACAGTTGACACCAGTATTCTTTGGTTCTGCGCTAAATAACTTTGGTGTGGAAAACTTCTTACAGCACTTTTTAGCTATGACAACATCTCCACTTCCAAGAAAGTCTGATATTGGAGAAATTAGCCCATTTAGTGATAATTTTTCTGCGTTTGTCTTTAAAATTCAAGCGAATATGAATAAGGCCCATCGTGACCGTATTGCGTTTATGAGAATCTGTTCTGGTAAGTTCACTGCTGGAATGGAAGTCTATCATATGCAGGGCAAAAAGAAGATTAAGCTATCACAGCCACAGCAGATGATGGCGGAAGAAAGACATATTGTTCAAGAAGCCTATGCAGGAGATATTATAGGTGTATTTGATCCAGGTATTTTCTCGATTGGGGATACGATTTGCACAGGAAGTGAAAAATTTGAATATGAAGGAATCCCAACTTTTGCTCCAGAACATTTTGCAAGAATTCGCCAAGTGGATACAATGAAGAGAAAACAATTCATTAAAGGAATCAATCAGATTGCGCAAGAAGGTGCGATTCAGATTTTCCAAGAATACAATACAGGAATGGAAGAAATTATCGTTGGTGTTGTTGGTGTTCTTCAGTTTGATGTATTGAAATTCCGATTAGAAAATGAGTATAATTGTGAAATTCGAATGGAAACACTTCCTTACTCTGATATTCGTTGGATCAAAGATCGAGAAATGGATATGAATAAGTTAAAAGGTGTTTCTGATGTGAAGAAAGTAAAAGACTTAAAAGGAAATCCATTGCTCTTATTCTCAAATCAATGGACGATTCGTATGGTATTAGAAAGAAACGAAGGTCTTGAATTATTAGAATTTAGTAAATAAAAGAAAGTCGCCAAATCCAATGGGTTTTGGCGACTTTTTTCTTTGATAAATTATAAATAAAATTTTTTTATTGAGAAAGAAACTTTTTTGCGGTCTTTAACGTCTGTTATAGTGAGAGGAAAAAAGGTTTAAATAAAGAGGCTTTTGAGACAGAGATTTTAAGAAAGATATTAGAATCTTAAAAAAAATGTAAAAAAAAAATAACACTTATATTGTCGAAAATGTGATATACTTTAGGAAGTTGATATTTGGAAAAAACAAAGAAAGTCCTAAGGTTTGCTACAAAGGAAAGTTATATTTCTATATCATAAGTGCATATTCTTTGTTAGATTAGGAATGATTAGTGAAAAATGAAATAGGAGGAACATAAGATGAGAGTTAAAAAAAAGTGGATGGCGATTGCTATGACTTCCATTTTTACATGTAGTTTATTGGTAGGATGCGGATCTAAACATGAGGTGAAACAAAATAAGGTAGAGGCTTCCAAAGAGAGTGGAAGTAAGGATACAACAAAAGTAAATGATAGTGTAAAAAAAATGAGCTTTGCAGAGAAAAATATCCAATTGCCACCAGATTATCTATTTTCTCAAGAGCCAGACACTACTTATAAACAGGACGAGATTGTATCAGAAGATTGGAGTAGTAGCAATCCAGAGTATGTGAATGTAGATGTAAATACAGGAGACGTAACCGCTTTAAAAGCAGGAACAGGAAAAGAGGTTACAATTACAGTGGTACATAAGTTAAAAGATGGAACAAAAGTAGAAGGTTCTTATGAAGTAAAAGTACAAGAAAAAGCAAAGAAGTTAGCATTTACTTCACAAAAACATGTAGCTTTAATTGGAAAGACAGTAAAATTAGAGGCAAAATGTACACCGAGTTCTTCTAATTCCCAAGAGTTAAAATGGTCAACAAGCAATAAAAATTATGCCATTGTAACGGCAGAAGGGGTTGTGAAAGCAAAAAAAGCAGGCTATGGAAAAACAGTTACCATTACAGTTGCTACAACAGATGGTTCTAATTTGAAGAAGAAGATGAAATTGCGCATTTTAGATCCGAATAAACCGATGGTAGCGATGACTTTTGATGATGGTCCTTCTTATGAAAGTACAAAGATTATAGTGGATACATTAAAAAAATATGATGCGAAAGCTACGTTCTTTGTAGTGGGACAAAATATTACATCACAGAATGTAAAAAATCGTGAAATTTTAAAAGAATCCGCAAAAAATGGAAATGAAATCGCAAGTCATACATATGATCATGCGGATTTAAGGAAGTTATCTGTTTCTGGAATTCAACAAGAACTGTCTAAAACAAGTGATTTAATTCAAGAAGTGACAGGAAAGAAACCAACACTGTTACGTCCACCATATGGTGCAGTAAATGATACGGTATCTGCAACGGTAGGGATGCCAATGATCTTATGGTCCGTGGATACTTTGGATTGGCAGACGAGAAATACAGATTCTGATATTCGTGCGGTAATGAATGGAGCAAAAGATGGTGCGGTTATTCTTATGCATGATATTCATATGCCAAGTGCAAAAGCGGTGGAAGTTGTTGTTCCTCAGTTAGTGGATCAAGGATTTCAATTAGTGACGATTAGCGAATTAGCAGAAAGTAAAGGAATTACATTGGAGATTGGTAAACGATACGGCAGCATGCATGCATCATAAAAGAAAGAAAAAAAGGATTTTGATATTTAAAAAAGGATATCAGAATCCTTTTTTAGTTCTTTGGTGAAAAGAAGATTCATAAGATAGGAATAAGATTTTCACGGAGAATTAAAATGAGAAAGAAAGAGATAGCAAAATGGATATGGGAGCTTACAACAAATCCAATGGTGTTGTGTATGGCTCTGATTATTGGAAGTTTTTTTATTGGCCATATGATAAAAGAAAATTTTGAAGTGATTTCTCCTGTAAAAGACCATGTACTTCCAATTTATAGTGTGGATAGGGAAGAAAAGAAAATTAGTCTAACGTTTGATTCTGCATGGAGTGATGAAGATTTTGAAGATATATTAGCAATTTTAGATCGACAAAATGTGAGAGCAACTTTTTTTGTAACAGGTGATTTTGTATCCCGTTATCCAAATGCGATAAAAAAACTCGATCAAGCAGGGCATGATATTGGAAGTCATGGAGATAATCATAAACATATGACAAGACTTTCCAAAGAGGAAAATATAGCAGAATTAAAAGGATGTTTTGATAAAGTAAAAGCGGTGACAGGAAAAGAGATGGACTTATTTCGTGCGCCATATGGAGATTATAATGAACAACTTGTGCAAGTTGCAAAGGAAAATGGATATTATACGATTCAATGGGATGTGGATAGTTTAGATTGGAAGGATTATGGGGTCAATAATATTATTCAAACAGTGACCGAACATAAAAATCTTCAAAATGGTTCGATTGTGTTATTGCATAATGGAGCGAAATATACAAAAGATGCATTAGAACCGCTCATTATAAAATTAAAAGAGCAAGGATACCAATTTGTACCAGTTTCTGAATTGATTTATCGGGAAAATTATTATATGGATCATACAGGAAGACAAATTCCACAGTGAAATCCGTTCATACAAAAAGGAAAATAAATAAAATGATACTTGTAAAAAGGTGAAAAATTAAGTATCCTTAGAGTTAGGGGAATATAGCCTTTTGTCGAGGAGGACACAATATGAGAAAAACAGTGGCAATGGTATTCATCTGTATTGTGGTTATGGTAGTTGGAACGTCCTGTAATCAAGAGGACGAAACTGTGACAAAGACGAGCACGTCTAGCACTATTACTTCGGTTCCGACGATTACAGGAGAAACAATGGAATATATGGAGGAATATTTGAAGACGTACTTTGGTATCGATTGTGCAAAAGAATTTACAGTAGATACTTTTAATGAAGCGATGGAGAAAGTGAGTAAAGAGGACGTAGAGCCAATTCAAGATTTAAATGGGTTATCAGTCATTCGGTATGGAGTTGAGGCTGCAAATTATAAGGAATTAGCCATGACCTATGATGATAGTAAGGTGGAAGAATGTCTTTATTTTGAAGGGCTTGATGAGCCAGAAGAAAATGGGGCTTATATTGCAACCGCTTTAGATGCTGGTCTTATTTGCAATGAAGAAGCTAGACAGTATATAGAAAATAAACAAGTGACAAAAGAAATGGCAGTTTCTTTGCTGATGCAAGTAGCAGATGCTAATGGGCTTGGTCAAAATTATCTTGGCTATTCCGATGATGAGAATATCGATGCCAAATTAGAAAATGCATGGAATTCTTTTTCTATTTATGACGATGAAGTTCTTTCAAGCGTTGGTAAAAAAATGGTAGAAAACAAAATAACAACAGGTTATAATTTGAAAAATGAGAATTATAATGCCAACTTTCTTCCAGAATTGACATTGCAATATGGACATTCAGATATTAAGCATGCCCATCAATTGGTTGCCTTATTGAACAGTGAAAATATTTATGCCAAAGTGCAATTAGAGCCAAAAGTGTCTATTTATGAGTATTTATTAGAATGGGGACCAATTCCAGAATCTACAAAAACGTATCAAGTAAAAAAATTCAGCGACGATCTTTATTTGGTTTATGCATTAGAATACGATCTCCAATTAGAATTTGAAACAAAAGAAGATCGAAATGCTTTTCATAGTGTTATCGAGACTTATGCTAAAAAATACGATGAGAATAAAGATGACATGACAGGTTTAATTTATGGAGCATGGTGGCAGCCTCTTTATAGCACAACTGCAAGCACGATGAATGAGGAAGAATATAAAGAAATCAAAGATTATATTATCACTCATGATAATTATTCCATTCATACGTTTTGTTTGTTAGAAGATGAAACAAAAGTGGAGAAAAACTTAAAACAAGCGTTAAAAGAAGAAATAAAAAAAGAGGAGAATGAGTTACAATTAGAGAGCAAAACGCGCTATGTAAACAATGCCTTCTATCGATATTTACAAGGAGACTATCAATAACAATTGTTAAAATCGTATAAAATCGAGGAAAAATAAGCAAAAATATTTTTAGATTTTTTAATCGAAATATAAAAGGGAGTGTTGCAAGACACTTCCTTTTTTGCTATGATTTACCTTAAAGAAATTTTGAAATGGTGATAACCTAAGAGGAAAGGAAGCAAACATGAAGGAAAAGATCAATATCTCAGAAATATTTGGGGAAAATGTATTTAACGATAGTGCTATGAGAGCACGTCTCCCAAAAGCTGTCTATAAAGAATTAAAGAGAACCATTGAAACTGGTACCGAATTAAAATCTGAAATTGCGGATGTTGTTGCAAATGAAATGAAAGAATGGGCAATTGAAAAGGGAGCAACACACTATACACACTGGTTTCAGCCAATGACAGGTATTACTGCTGAGAAACATGACGCTTTCATCAGTCCAATTGGAGATGGAAAAGTTTTAATGGAATTTTCAGGTAAAGAACTGATCAAAGGGGAGTCTGATGCGTCTTCTTTCCCATCTGGTGGTCTTAGAGCGATTTTTGAAGCAAGGGGATATACAGCTTGGGATTGTACATCACCAGCGTTTATTAAAGAAACTGATAACATGAAAATCTTATGTATTCCAACCGCCTTTTGTTCTTATACAGGAGAAGCGTTAGATAAGAAAACACCATTGCTTCGTTCCATGCAAGCGTTAGATATTCAAGCGCGCCGTTGTCTTGCTTTATTTGGAAACACATCAGTAAAAAAGGTAACTGCTTCTGTTGGAGCAGAGCAGGAATACTTTTTAATTGATAAAGAGAAATATTTAAAGAGAAAAGATATTATTTATGCTGGAAGAACCTTATTTGGAGCAATGCCTCCAAAGGGACAAGAACTGGATGACCATTATTATGGAAGTATTAAAGAAAGAATCGCTGATTTTATGAGTGATTTAAATGTAGAGCTTTGGAAACTTGGTATTACAGCTAAAACACAGCATAACGAAGTGGCACCTGCTCAACATGAATTAGCACCAATTTATGAAGAGGGAAATATTGCTACGGATCACAACCAGTTGATTATGGAAACAATGAAACGTGTGGCGGATACAAAGGGTCTTCATTGTATGCTTCATGAAAAACCATTTGCAGGAATCAATGGTTCTGGAAAACATAATAACTGGTCTATTGTAACAAATGAAGGCCAAAACTTATTGGAGCCAGGAATTACACCACATGAAAATGAACAATTTTTATTTTTCCTAGCAGCTATTATTAAAGCCGTTGATCTTCATGGGGATTTACTTCGTGTATCCACAGCGACTCCAGGAAATGACCATCGTTTAGGAGCTAGCGAAGCGCCACCAGCGATTATTTCTATTTATCTTGGAGAGCAATTAGAAGATGTCATTAAACAGCTCGATACAACAGGAGAGGCAAAAACATCAAAACAGGGAGACGTTTTGATGACAGGTGTTAATACTCTTCCAGAGTTTTTAAAAGATGCAACGGATCGCAATCGTACATCACCATTTGCATTTACAGGAAATAAATTTGAGTTCCGTATGGTTGGTTCTAGCCAATCAACAGCGGATCCAAACGTTGTATTAAATACAATTGTAGCGGATGTTTTAGCGGATGCTGCGGATGAAATTGAAAAAGCAGAGAATAAAGCGATGGCAATCCATGATTACATTCGTCGCACGGTTTCCGAGCATAAACGTATTATTTTCAATGGAAATGGCTATACAGAAGAATGGGTTCAAGAAGCAGAAAGAAGAGGATTGCCACATTTAAAGAGCATGGTGGATACAGTAAATGCTTTTGTGACAGAAAAGTCTGTTAAATTATTTGAACGCCATAAAGTCTTTACAAGAGCGGAATTAGAAGCGCGTCATGAGATTTTATTTGAAGAGTACGTAAAGAAAATTAATATTGAAGCGGTTGCTATGGTGAATATTGTTAGAAAACAGATTATTCCTGCTGTTATGAAGTATCAGGAATCCTTAGCAAATTCTATTCTTGCTATTAAAAATGCAACAGGAGAAGAGGCACCAGTACAATCAGAACTTCTTCATAATATCAATGAAAATTTAAAACAGCTTTATCAGGCGATTCTTAAGTTAGATGAACAATGTAAAGTTGGGGCAAGCATGAAAGAAGATATGGAAAAACAGGCATATTATTATCATGATGTTGTTTTTAATTCCATGTCAGATGTTAGAAAACCTGCCGATCGCTTAGAGATGCTTCTTGATAAGAGTTATTGGCCATTCCCAAGCTACGGCGATTTATTATTTGAAGTATAATAACAAGGAAAAGAGAGTATAAAAGCGGATATGCTTTTATACTTTCTTTTTTTATTTGCGTGGAAGGCAACGAGTCAGAAACTATGCTTGCATAAGTTTTTGACGATTGTTCGTGAATGTGAAAAGTTTGCAAACTGTGTTTTTCATCGTTTTTAAGAATGAATAGAATGGTAGTTTCATATGCTGTTAGAAAAGATGAAGCGAGAATTTTGTGATAATATGAAAGAGGAAAGAAGATGGAGAAAATTACAATGGATGGCAGTTTGTCTTGTATGTTTACTTTTAGTAAGCCTTTATCAAAACAATAAAGCCGTGAAATTAAAAAATACGATTGATGGTCTTATGTTACAAGAGGCAGTATCATCAAAAGTTCAAAATGTCTCAGAAAGGAAGAAAGTATATTTAACTTTTGATGATGGGCCAAGTAGATATACGGAAGAGATTTTAGAGATTTTGAGGAAAGAAAATGTAAAAGCAACCTTTTTTGTCATTGGATATGAAGGGGATATTTACGCAGAGCGCTATCGAAAAATTGTGGAAGGAGGGCATACATTAGCGATGCACGCATACGATCACGATTATAAAAAAATTTATAAGTCCGTAGAGAACTTTTCTCATGATTTGGAAAAACTACAAACCCTTTTGGAAAAGGAAACGGGAGTAAAACCAACGATTTATCGCTTTCCAGGAGGAAGTAGTAATTCTGTTGTAAAACCATCTGTAAAGCAGTTTATTCATTATTTAAATGAAAAAGGAATTACCTACTATGATTGGAATGCGCTAAGTGAAGATGCCATGGATAAAAATTTAACACCTGCACAGTTAAATAAAAATATTATGAAAGATTTACCGAAAAAAGATCCTTGCATTGTCTTAATGCATGATCTTGGAGATCGGCATGGAACAGTGGATGCACTAGAGCCCCTTATTAAAAAATTAAAGGCGATGAACTGTGAGATATTGCCGATAACAGAGGCGACTCCAGCCATTCAACATGTAAAAAATGAAGAAAAATAAAAAGGAAACATTGACGAATAGGAAGATGAGATATAAAATAAGTACATTGTGCAAAAAAGCATGGATATAAAATTTTCAAATAACAAATGAGATGGAGGTTTCTATGCAGATTTTTGAAGTATTACTCATTGGAGTAGGGCTTTCTATGGATGCCTTTGCAGTTGCTATCTGTAAAGGACTACAGATGCAAAAAATAAATTGTCGTTTTTCAGCCATAATTGCTCTATTTTTTGGGGGATTTCAGGCATTGATGCCATTGATTGGCTGGGTGTTAGGAAGACAATTTCAACGATATATTGTGCAAATTGATCATTGGATTGCATTTTTATTACTGAGTGTAATCGGAATCAATATGATTCGAGAGTCAAGAGAACAAGAAGAAGAGTGTTGTAAAGAGGATTTGAAAAAAATGGATTACAAAGAGCTCTTTATGTTCGCCATTGCCACTAGTATTGATGCCCTCGCTGTTGGGGTGACATTTGCATTTTTAAAGGTGAATATTGTATCTTCTATTACTATTATTGGAATTACAACATTTTTAATTTCCTTTATTGGTGTTAGCATTGGAAATGTTTTCGGTATGAAATTTAAAGGAAAGGCAGAGTTCTTTGGTGGCGCTGTATTGATTTTAATTGGATTAAAAATATTGTTAGAACATTTAGGGTTTCTTATTATTTGAGTAATGTAAGAAAAAGGAAAAAAAGGAGAAAAATTTTATATTTTCCAAGTTCTCGATGGGAAATAGGAGAAAAGAAGGTCTATGTAGGAAAGGAAAAACTACATAGACCTTTTCTTTACAAAGCGATTTTTTTATCTTTATGGTATAATAGAACAAAGGAAAAATATAAGAAGAGAAACAAGAAAAGATGCGAAAGAAGGATAGAGAATGAATCAAAGAGAAACAATGGAATATATAGAAGCTATGCAAGAGATGGGAAGTGTTTATGGTCTTGATACGATGCGGGAATTATTAAGACGATTAGGCAATCCAGAAAAACAGTTAAAAATCGTGCATATTGCAGGAACCAATGGAAAAGGTTCGATTCTTGCAATGCTCGATCAGATTTTTCAAAAGGCAGGGTATCGATGTGGACGTTATATTTCTCCAACTATTTTCTGCTATTTAGAGCGATTTCAAATCAATGGAGCATTTATGGAAGAAGAAACTTTGGCAAACCTGATGACAAAAGTCGCCAATGAAGCTCGGGAGATGAGAGAAGAAGGAAGAGATCATCCAACTTTATTTGAACTGGAAACAGCGGTAGCATTTTTATGGTTTTTGGAGCAACAAGTGGATATTGTTTTTTTAGAAACGGGATTAGGAGGAAGGCTTGATTCTACCAATGTAATAGAGCAACCTCTTTGTGTCTTATTTGCCTCCATTAGTCGTGACCATATGGCTATTTTAGGAGATACGATAGAAGAGATTGCAAGAGAAAAGGCGGGTATCATAAAAAAAGGCTGTCCTATCATCTCGTATCCAAATGAGGCAAAAGTGGAAAATGTTCTAAGACAAGTAGCAAAAGAAGTAGAAGCTCCTATTTTTATTGTAGATGAAAATGCGATCAAAAAGGAAACAAGCTCTTTAGAAGGACAAATATTTGCTTATAAAGAATATAAAGGGCTAACCTTATCTTTGCTAGGAGAACATCAGTTAAAAAACGCGGCTGTTGTATTAGAAGCCATCGAACAGTTAAAGCCAATGTATCCAATTGAAAAAAAGGCGATTTTAGAAGGGCTTTCTACTGTCGTATGGAAGGGTCGACTAGAAGTGTTGCAACAATCGCCCGTTTGGATTCGAGACGGTGCTCATAATGTGGACGCAGCAAAGGAACTTAGAAAATCAATCCAGCAGTATTTTCAAATAAAATCAAAAAGGGATGAGATACAATTTTTAGAAGTGGAAAATGATAAAATGCAGGGAATCCATCAGGAAAAGTTAAAAATAGCGAAAAATACTGTAAAAAATACGAAAAAAATGAAAGATATAGTGGAAGATACTTCTTTTTATTTTACAAATAGGAGAGTTTTTTATATAATAGGAGTATTAGCGGATAAAGAGTATGAAGCTATGTTACAAATTATGGCACCACTTGCGGATGTCATTGTAACGATGACTCCAGAGCATAACAAGAGAGCCTTGTCTTCTAGTCAATTAGCAGACTGTGCAAGAAAATATGCGAATACTGTGATTGATGGAAAAACGTTAGAAAAGTCAGTAGCCCTTGTAAAAGAGTTAGCGACAAAAGAAGATATTGTTATTGTGTTTGGTTCCTTATCTTTTATTGGAGGACTAGAAAACTTACTTGTGTCTTGAGAAAAAGAAATACATAAGAGTAGAAAGAAAGGAAACAAAAAATATGGAGAATGAAAAACGCGATCGCATTAATGAAATATTACATCATAAACAATTTCTTAGTTATTTAAAAGAAAATGAAAAGGCAGAAGAAAATAGGATTTTTTGTAAACATCAAATAGAGCATTTTTTAGATGTCGCAAGAATTGCTTATATTAAACTATTAGAAGAAGGGGAACCTAATAAAAAAGAGATTGTCTATGGGATGGCATTATTACATGATATTGGAAAGCATAGGCAGTATTTCTATGGCATTCCCCATGAAGTGGCAAGTGCTGAGCTGTCAGAAGAAATTTTAGTGGATTGTGGATATGAGGAAGAAGAGAGAGAGCAAATAAAAACTGCCATTTTAAATCATAGAACAAAACCAACAAAGCAAAGTGATGTCTTATCTAGAATTTTATATGAAGCGGATAAGCAGTCAAGAAATTGTTTCTTTTGTAAAGCACAAAAAGAGTGCCATTGGAGTGAAGAAAAGAAAAATAAACGTATTCTATTATAAGTGTTTGCACAAATCCATAATGGTACATAATACGATAAGAATGGTTAGGAAGATACGACGAGAAAATAAAAAGAATAGGAGAACATAGATGAGAATTGGTAACCGAGAGTTTGATTTTAAGAACAATGCTTATATTATGGGAATTTTAAATGTAACCCCAGATTCTTTTTCTGATGGAGGGAAATTTGATGGGATTGACAAAGCGTTAAAACAAGCAGAAAAAATGATAGAAGAAGGAGCGGATATTTTAGATATTGGTGGAGAGTCTACAAGACCAAATTATACATTTGTACCAGTAGAAGAAGAGATCGAGCGGGTAGCGCCAGTCATTGAAAAGATAAAAAGCAATTTTGATATTCCGATCTCTCTTGATACTTATAAAGCAGAAGTAGCAGAAGCTGGAATAAAAGTAGGCGTCGATCTCATCAATGATATCTGGGGATTAAAATGGGATGAAAAGATGGCGCAAATTGTTGGAACATACCAAGTTCCTATTTGTATTATGCACAATAGAAAAAAAGCAGAATATGAAAACTTTTTAAGTGATGTGATGGACGATTTAATAGAAAGTGTTACCATTGCAAAAAGGGCAGGGATTAAAGAAGAAAATATTATTTTAGATCCAGGAATTGGATTTGCAAAGTCATTAGAACAAAACTTATATCTTATGAATCATTTAGAACGATTATTAGAACTTCCTTATCCAGTGCTTTTAGGGACTTCAAGAAAGTCTATGATTGGTCTTACTCTTGACTTACCAGTGGAAGAAAGAGAAGAAGGAACGATTGTAACAACTGTCATCGGGTATAAAAAAGGCTGTCGAATCTTTCGAGTTCACGATGTGAAGAAAAATAAGAGAGCATTACAAATGGCAGAAGCCATTTATCGAGCTTAGTGGTAGAAAGAGGGAGAAAACTTTCTTAGGAATAAAAATGCAAAAGAAAAGGGGAAATAAATAGGATGAAAATAGGAGAAATTTATGGATCAGATTCGCATTGAAAATTTAGAAATATTCGCGCACCATGGTGTGTTTCCAGAGGAAAATGTGTTAGGACAGAAATTTATCGTCTCTGCAATATTGGAAACCGATACAAGAAAAGCTGGAAAAACAGATGACTTAGAACAATCCATTCATTATGGCCTTGTCAGTGAAGATATTAAGAAGATTTTAGAAGAAAATACTTATCAACTGCTAGAGAGAATCGCAGAGGTAGTCTGTGAGGAGTTGCTAAAGAAGTATAAACTTTTAAAAGGAATTACATTGGAGATAAAAAAACCATGGGCCCCTCTTTTGTTGCCAGTGGAGTCGGTATCGGTGAAAATACATAGACAATGGAATCAAGTATTCCTTGGCTTAGGCTCCAATTTAGGCGATAGAAAACAGTATTTAGATTTAGCCGTAGAGCGCTTTAAGGAAAGAGACGATACAAGAGTAACAAAGGTAGCAGAATATCGAGCAACCGAGCCTTATGGAGAATATGCAAAATATGAGTTTTTAAATAGTTGTATGGAAATGGAAACGCTTCTGACACCAGAAGAATTGTTGGAAGTTTGTCATAAAATTGAGCAAGAAGGACAAAGAGAGAGAACGATTCATTGGGGACCAAGAACGCTTGATATTGATATTTTATTTTATAATGAAGAGATTATTGGAACGCCCGAACTTATCATTCCTCATCCAGAGATTGAAAAGAGAGGTTTTGTATTAGGCCCAATGTGTGAAATTGCCCCTTATTATCGTCATACTATTAGTAAAAAGACGATGAAACAGTTATTAGAAGAGTTATAAACAAATAAGAGCAAGAAAAAGAGTCCCAAAAGGAGAAAGTTAATGATTGAGTTAAGTGAAACAAGAAAAAAAATTGATGCGGTTGATCGCCAGATCGTTGCATTGTTTGAAGAGAGAATGCGACTTGGAAGCGATGTGGCAGAATACAAACGTGCCGTTGGAAAACCAATTCTTGATAAAGAGCGAGAAGCGGAAAAAATTCGTACTATGCAAGAACTAGCCACAACGGATTTTAATAAAAAAGCAGTAGCAGAATTATTTCATCAGTTGATGTCATTAAGTCGCAAATATCAATATACATTGATTGGTGAAGAAAAAAGTGATATTGAGAAACAGTTTGAAATGGTGGAACAGCTTCCAATGGAAGAAAAAATGAACATTGTATATCAAGGAGTCCAAGGCGCATATAGTGAACAATGTGTTTGCCAATACTTTGGAGAAAACGTTACAAGGTTTCATGTAGAACAGTTTAAAGATGTTATGGAAGTATTAGAAAGAGGAGAGGCCACCTATGGGGTTCTTCCAATTGAAAATTCTTTTGCTGGAACGGTGAGCGGAATTTATGATCTGTTGACCCAGTATGAAGATCTTTGTATTGTTGGAGAGGAAATTGTAAAAGTAGAACACGCGCTATTAGGAAGTGAGGATGCAACTTGTGACACGATTCAAGATGTATATTCTCATCCACAAGGAATTATGCAAAGTCAGGCGTATTTAGAAAAACACGGATTCCAAGCCCATGAAGTGTCCAATACGGCAAAGGCGGCTAAGATGGTTGCTAGCTTCCATGATAAAACAAAGGGAGCCATTGCAAGCGAAAAAGCAGGAGAGCTTTATGGACTTAAAATCATTGAAAAATCCATTAATACTGAGAGGGAAAATAGCACCCGTTTTATTATTTTAAGAAAAGGGAGAATGTATCGAAAAGATGCAAAGAAAATTACAATCAGTTTTTCTTTGCCACATGAAACAGGATCTCTTTATGAAATATTATCAAATGTAATACATAATGATCTCAACATGACAAGAATTGAATCAAGACCTTTGGAAAATCATCCATGGAAATATCGTTTCTTTGTTGATTTTGTTGGAAATTTAATGGAGCCAGCAGTAAAAAATGCTTGTACTGCAATCGATAAAGAGGCGATTGATTTTAAGGTGCTTGGTAATTATTAAAAAAGGGAAGTGATAGTATGTCATACATTATGTTTGGGGCGATTGATGTAGGTTCTACCGATGTTTCTCTTACTATCTATGAAATATCGGAAAAACTAGGCATAAAAAAAGTGGATTATATTAGTCATATTATTGAATTAGGAGTGGATAGCTATCAGCTTGGTACGATCCGCTATGAGTTGGTGGAGGAACTTTGTGAAGTTCTTCAAGAATTTAAAGCAAAATTACAAGAATATAAAGTAAAAGACTACCGCGCTTATGCTACAAGCGCGGTAAGAGAAGCGGATAATGGAGAGATGATTCTTGATCAGATTCAAACAAAAACAGGGCTTGTTGTACAGACTCTTAGCAATTCAGAAATTCGCTTGCTCACTTATAAAGCGATTATTAACCAGAAAGTGGATTTTAATAAAACGCTTCAAAAAAATACAGCGATGATTGATATTGGTTCTGGAAGTGTACAAATTTCTTTATTTAATAAACAACATATGCAATTGACACAAAATCTTAGAATCGGTTCGTTAAGGCTTCGAGAAATGTTTAGCCATATAAGGGAAAAAAATAGCGTTGTTGGAAAGTTAATGGAAGAGTATGTGAGTAACGAAATTGATACCTTTCGAACTATGTATATGAAAGATAAAGAGTTTAAAAATATTATCGCGGTGGGAGATGAAATTGTTAATATCGTAAAATGTGCACCAGAACTTCATATTACCAATTATATTGATCGCGAGCAGATGGTTTACATTTGTAATAAATTAAAGAAGTATACAGCAGAAGAACTGTATCTTCATTATGGAGTAGCGAGGGAGATGGCAAGCCTTTTATTGTATTCTGCAAATCTTTATCGAATGTTTTTACAAAAAGCGAAGGCAGAATCTATTTGGATTCCTTATGTGACAACTTGTGATGGAATTGCCATTGGATATGCAGAAAAACATTGTAATTATACATTGCCTCACGATTTTAAAGAAGACATTTTAGCAGAGGCAAGAAATATTGCAAAGCGGTATAAATCCGATCTCATTCATATAGAGAGTGTTGAATCGTTTGCAATGAAAATTTTTGATGTTACAAAGAAAATTCATGGATTGAAGAAAAAAGAACGTTTACTATTACATTTAGCAACGATTTTGCATAGTTGTGGTAAATTCATTAATATGAATGATTCTTCTGAAAACTCGTATCATATTATTATGTCGACAGAAATTATTGGGTTATCACATATCGAGCGAGAAATAGTAGCAAACATCGTATATTATAATAAAGAGGAACTTCCAAGTTATAAGGAAATGCAAAAGTCCATATCTGCGGAAGAATATCGAGTGATTGCAAAACTATCTGCTATTTTAAGAATCTCAAATGCGTTAGATCGTGGACATCAACAAAAAATTCAACAATATACAGTTACATTAAAAGAGAATGAACTTCTAATTGTAGCGGATACGCCGATGGATATTACATTAGAAATTGGATTATTTAAAGAAAAATGTGATTATTTTGAAAAAGTGTATGGAATCCGTCCCGTATTACGTCAGAAAAGGAGGATCTAAGTATGGGGAATAAAACAATCTTTGGAAAATCAGAAAACTTTTGGAACCGTGAAATCAGCTGGTTAGAGTTTAATTACCGTGTATTAAGCGAAGCAAGAGATGTGACGATTCCGCTTTTTGAGAGGATGAAGTTTTTAAGTATTACAGCGTCAAACTTAGATGAGTTCTTTATGATTCGTATTGCTTCTTTAAAAGATATGGTTCATGCAGGATATCGGAAAAAAGATATTGCAGGCATGACGGCTAGTGAACAATTAAAGGCATTAATCCCTAGGACACATAAATTTACGAAAGTACAGTATGAAACATATAAAGAACAGCTATTACCTGCACTGGCAGCAGAAGGGCTTCACCTTATTGCTGGTCATGAACAATTGACAAAGGGACAAGAACTGTATTTAGATGAGTTGTTTCAAAAGGAAATTTATCCAGTCTTGACTCCAATGGCAGTAGATTCCTCAAGACCATTTCCACTCATTCGAAATAAAACGTTAAATATCGGGGCATTAATTGTTAATCATGAAAAAGGAAAAGAAGCGGAATTTGCCACGGTGCAAGTCCCTGATGTTCTTCCAAGGGTAATCTCTGTTCCTTCTGAAGATGGAAAAAAGACCGCTATTTTGTTGGAAGAAATTATTGAGCGAAATTTACAACAGCTTTTTGTGAACTGTGAAATTTTATGTGCCCATCCTTACCGAATTATTCGAAATGCAGATTTGAGTATTGATGAAGAAGAGGCTGCCGACTTATTAAAAGAAATTGAGAAAAAGCTGAAGAAACGGCAATGGGGAGAAGTGATCAAGCTAGAAGTGGAAGCAAATATAGACGAGAATTTGCTGAAAATTTTAAAGAAAGAGTTTGATGTATCCGAAGAAAGTATTTATGAAATTGATGGTCCATTGGATTTGAAATTTTTAATGAAAGTCTATGGAATGGAAGGATTTGAACATCTAAAATTTCCTATTCATCGACCACAGCCACTTACAACACTAAATCAAGACGAAGATTTATTCACACAGATTAAGAGAAAAGATATTTTAATTCATCTACCATATGATTCTTTTGACCCTGTTGTAGAATTTGTGAAACAGGCGGCAAAAGACAAAGATGTTTTAGCGATTAAGCAGACACTATATCGTGTCAGTGGAAATTCACCAATTGTAGCTGCTCTTGCAAAAGCTGCTGAAAATGGAAAACAAGTGACCGTTCTTGTGGAATTAAAAGCCCGATTTGACGAGGAAAATAATATTAACTGGGCAAAGGCGCTTGAAAAAGCGGGTTGTCATGTTATTTATGGATTAATTGGATTAAAAACCCATAGTAAGATTACACTTGTTGTAAGAAGAGAAGAAGATGGAATTAAGCGATATGTGCATCTTGGAACGGGAAACTATAATGATATTACAGCAAAACTTTATACCGATATGGGAATTTTAACAGCAGATGATTCCATTGGGGAAGATGCAACAGCGGTGTTTAATATGCTTTCTGGCTATTCAGAACCGTCAAAGTGGAATCATCTTTTGGTAGCACCTATTTGGTTAAGAGATAGTTTTTTACGTCTGATTCAAAGGGAGATAGCCAATGCAAAAGAGGGAAGAAAAGCGCATATTATTGCCAAAATGAACTCTCTTTGTGACGCGAAAATTATTGAGGCGCTTTATGAAGCTTCTTTTGCAGGGGTAAAGATTGAACTGATTGTCCGAGGGATTTGTTGTTTAAAAACAGAACTTCCAGAAATTAGTGAAAATATTACTGTGCGCTCTATTGTTGGAACATTTTTAGAGCATAGCCGTATTTTTTATTTTTATAATGGTGGAGAAGAAGAAGTCTATATGGGAAGTGCAGACTGGATGCCTCGAAACCTTGATAAGCGTGTCGAGATCGTATTCCCAGTTTTAGATGAAGATTTAAAAAAACAAGTAATTGAAATCGTGCAGATTCAATTAAAAGATAATAAGAAAGCCCATATTTTGAAACAAGATGGTTCTTATGAGAAAGTAAAACCATTAGAAGGAGAAAAGCCACTGAACTCCCAAGAATATTTTGTAAAACAGGCAAAGAAAAGACAAAAAGGACAAAAAGAAGAGCAAGTGCGTATTTTTAAACCAGCATTGCCTGTGGGAGAGTTCGACCTTAACAAAATAGAGTAAAAAATATAGCATATTATAACATGAAGTAGCATAAAATAAAAAAGTAGAAAAAATTGTTGACAGAGTAGGTGAAAGATGTTATACTATCAACTGTTGTGAGAACAACAAGGAACTAGAACAAGAAAGAAGAGTATCCACTCTCACCTTAGCATGAGTCAATGACTAAGCGTTCATAACTTTGATTCTCAGTATTGAGAAGTTTGTATGAATTTTGAAGTGGGTAGTCTGTCTATCCACTTTTTTTACGCTAAGGCAACGAGTACAGAGCGAGCCTAAAAGAAGGAATATACGCAAAGACAACTTGTTTGCATAAGGCGGATATTTTTAACTAAGTAATTAAAGTATATTATATTTGGAGGTGCTTTACCATAGCAGAATTAATGATCAACGAGCAAATTAGAGACAAAGAAGTACGTGTAATCGGAGCTGACGGAGAACAGATTGGAATTATGTCATCAAAAGAGGCGCAGAAACTCGCAAGAGAAGCAGACCTTGATTTAGTGAAGATTGCACCAACGGCAAAACCACCAGTGTGCAAAATTATTGATTACGGTAAATATCGTTATGAACTTGCTCGCAAGGAAAAAGAAGCGAAAAAGAAACAAAAAGTCATGGACGTAAAAGAGATTCGTTTATCTCCAAATATTGATACCAATGATTTAAATACGAAAGTTAAAAACGCTAGAAAGTTCTTAGAAAAGGGCGATAAAGTGAAAGTTACACTTCGTTTCCGTGGTCGTGAATTAGCTCATGTAAATGCAAGTAAGATAATTCTTGACAATTTCGCAGAACAACTTGCAGATATTGCTGTTATCGATAAACCAGCGAAATTTGAGGGAAGAAGTATGATAATGTTTTTAACAGAAAAACGTTAAATTTTGAATATACAGTTTGAATTCAAGGAGGAATATTACAATGCCAAAGGTTAAAACAAGCAGAGCAGCTGCAAAACGTTTCAAAAAAACAGGTTCAGGAAAATTAAAAAGAATGAAAGCATACAAAAGCCATATCTTAACTAAGAAATCTACAAAGAGAAAAAGAAATCTTAGAAAAGCAGCAATGGTTGATTCTACAAACGTTAAAAACATGAAGAAGATTTTACCATACTTATAAGATATAGGAGGAAGTTTGAACAATGGCAAGAATTAAAGGCGGTTTAGGCGCTAAAAAAAGACACAATAGAGTATTAAAATTAGCAAAAGGTTATAGAGGAGCTAGATCTAAACAATACAGAGTTGCAAAACAATCTGTTATGAGAGCTTTAGCTACATCTTACGCTGGACGTAAACAGAGAAAACGTCAGTTCCGTCAATTATGGATCGCTCGTATCAACGCAGCAGCTAGAATGAACGGATTATCTTACAGCAGATTAATGCACGGCTTAAAATTAGCTGGTGTTGAAATCAACAGAAAAATGCTTTCTGAAATGGCTATCAACGATGCAGAAGGTTTTGCAAAATTAGCAGAAGTTGCTAAAAGCAAATTAGCTTAATTTCTCATCGGTTTTGTAACCATTAGCAAGCGAGCTTTTTGAAATTTTATATTGAATGTATTGAGTCTAGCTTTCGTATCTTAAAGTATTTCTTTTTAAGATAGGAGGGCTAGGCTTTTTCTATATTTTTTCCGTAATAAGAGATGGACCGTTTGCTAAAAAAGTAAATTTTTGTTTCGAAAACTGCTTACACTTTGTTAAAAAACGAAAAATGATAAAAAGAGGATAAGAAAAGAAAGGAGAATTCATCCATGCAAGTAGAAGAACAGTTTAGCCTTTTATTGTGGTGTATTATGGGAGTATGTATTTTTTCTTTTTTAAATGTCGTGATCTATCGTGTGCCAAGAAAATTAGATTTTGTATCAGGGAGAAGTCAGTGCCCTTCTTGTGGACATATGCTAGGAGCGAAAGATTTAGTACCAGTGTTTAGTTGGATTTTCTTAGGAGGAAAGTGTCGATACTGTAAGAGTAAAATTGGCCCACGCTATTCTATCATTGAAATTTGGGGAGGGATCTGTGGGGCGATTTGTTGGTATTTTTGGGGGAATAGTATCGAGGCTGTTTTATACTTTTGTATTTTTTCATTGTTAACAGTAATCAGCTGTGTGGATTGGGACACGATGTTAATTTTAAATGGCTTTGTTATTGTATTTTTCATACTTGCCATTGTGTCCTGCTTCTTTATGAAAGAAATTAGTCTGTTAGAACGAATCATAGGGTTTTTCAGTATTAGTGTGCCAATGCTTCTTTTGACAGTGGCAATTTCAGGAGCATTTGGAGGCGGTGATATTAAGTTAATGGCTGTAGCAGGGCTTTTCCTCGGCTGGAAGCTTTGTGTATTATCCTTTTTTATTGGAGTTATTTTAGGCGGGGGATATGGGGCTTATTTACTGCTTGTTAAGAAGAAGGGAAGAAAAGATCATTTTCCATTTGGCCCATTTTTATGTCTTGGGATTATGATAGCAGTTTGTTTTGGAAATGATTTTTTGGAATGGTATTTTCAAGGTTTATTTTAAAAGAAGGAAAAGAACCCTCCCGATTTTATTGGGGAGTCGTTTCCATAGCAGGAATTTACATAAATAGGATAAAAAACATGATTTTATCGTTGTTCTAAGTGTTTTATTTTGGAATACATTTGAGAATATAAGAAACTTATAGACGATAGTTTGTAAGTTTCTTATGTTTTTATTTCATAGGATTTATGCATTCATAGGTCGAAATAAAAAAGTTTTTTAAAAAAGTTTAAAAAAAGTATTGACTTCTGTATTATAATATAGTATGATATATAGCGTCGCTGAGATAAAAGAAAGCGAAGTGAGAAATTTAAAATCAATAGTAAGTAGATAACTGATAACAATTACATTTATTTACAAATTGATGTTAAAGTCAGAAAATAGTAAGTTTTTAGAAAAAATAAAAAAATATAAAAAACTTCTTGACAAATGACAAACACTTTGCTATAATAAAAAAGTAATCAGCAAGAAAAACTTCTGACACCAACGGGGTGTGGCTCAGCTTGGCTAGAGCGCTTGATTTGGGATCAAGAGGTCGCAGGTTCGAATCCTGTCACCCCGACTTTGCATAAGAATTGCAAGTGTGTCTGTAGCTCAGTTGGATAGAGCAACGGCCTTCTAAGCCGTGGGTCAGGGGTTCGAATCCCTTCAGGCACGTTGGGCGGGAATGCTGGAATTGGCAGACAGGCATGACTAAGGATCATGTGAATGAATTTTCGTGAGGGTTCAAGTCCCTTTTCCCGCATTGTTCTATTTGCAGAAGCAAATAGAATTTTTTTTTATGTTATAGGATAACTCGCTTGCGAGGAATTTTCTATAACATAAAAAAAGCACTACGTGCGAACGATGCGCAGCTCGCAAAGACGATATTTTGCTTCGCAAATTGCTCGCGCGCGGCAAAGTGTACGTTGCTCTAAGTGACCGAAAGTCGCGAAGAGTGTGCAAGGAACACTTTGTTCTGTTTACGCAGTCGTGGCGGAATTGGCATACGCGCATGATTCAGGTTCATGTCCACATTCGTGGGTTCGGGTTCAAGTCCCGTCGACTGCATTTTAAAAGAAGATAGTCAAAAAAGACCAGACTTTTTATTCATTACAAAAGTCTGGTCTTTTTTTTATACCTTTGCATCCAGTAAAGAGATGGAACAAGCAGAATGCATAAAAGAGATGAGAAAATGAAAAAAATAGGATAATTTTAGAATGAATTTTAAAATCAGAAAATAAAAAAGATAAAAATCCTTATAATTTCTTGCGTTTTCACGTTACTAAAGTAAATTTTGCAGGAAGAAAATGAAAAAATAAAAAAATAAAATGGCTATTTTACTAGATTTTTTTTGTAAAAATGAAGGATTCAAAAAAAATTATTCAAAAAAATTGCGTTTTTCCATTGACGAATGAAACGGTCGAGAGTATAATTGTAAACAATCGAATTCAGAAGTTTTGACCCGAATCCGATGTATATGAGAATATTATAGGAAAGAGGAAGATATTATGAGAAAAATGATGAAGAAGACGATAGCAGTTTGTATGGCTGCCATGATGGCGATGTCGGTAGCTGCTTGTGGTGGTGCAGATGGAAGTGCAAAAGGGGGAGATGATAGCACTTTTATTATTGGTAGTATGGGACCAACCTCAGGTGCAAATGCTTCTTATGGAACTTCTGTAAAAAATGGTGCTCAAATTGCCGTTGATGAGATCAATGAAGCAGGGGGAATTAATGGAACGAAGTTCGAATTAAAATTTGAAGATGATCAAGCGGATGCTGGTGTTGCAGCTAATGCATATTCTAAGTTATATTCCGATAATATGGATGCGCTTTTAGGGGCTACCACATCCAATGCTTGTCAGGCAGTAAATAAATTAGCACAAAAAGATAATATTTTGATGGTGACTCCTTCTGGTTCCACAAAAGATATTACAGAGCCAGATAATGTATTCCGTATTTGCTTTACGGATCCATTACAAGGAGAGAAAATTGCGGATCTTGTAACAGACACTTTAGGATATAAAAATATAGCAGTCCTTTATGATGTATCTAGTGACTATGGAGTAGGAATCCATGATGCGTTTGTGAAACAAGTAGAAGCAAAAGGAGCAAAAATTGTATCCGATCAATCGTTTACAAGTGGAGATAAAGATTTTAATACACAGCTTACATCTATTAAATCTGCAAAACCAGATGTTATTTTTGTTCCTGGATATTACCAAGAAGCATCTTTCATTTTAACACAGGCAAAACAGCTTGGAATTGATATTCCATTTGTTGGAAGTGATGGATGGGATGGTGTAACAACACAACTTGGTACAAATGCAAATATTGCTAACGGAGCTATTTTCTTAAGCCCATTCTTCTCCGCAGATAGCGCTGAAAATGTTAAAAACTTTGTAGCAAAATATCAAGAAGCATATAAAGCAGTGCCAGACCAGTTTGCTGCGGATGCTTATGACGGTGTTTATGCTATTGCAAAGGCTTACGAAAAAGCAGGTTCTAAAGATACAGATGCATTAATTAAAGCAATGAAAGAAATTGAAGTAGATGGTGTTACTGGTAAGTTCTCTTTTGATGAAACAGGGGAACCAAATAAAGATGCCAAATATATTCAAATTCAAAAAGGTGAATACACCATTTTTAATGCAAATAAAAAAACAAAGTAAAGGATATATGAAGTTCTATAACAGAAAAGCTGTTGTAAAAGACCATTTTACAACAGCTTTCTGTGTGATAAAAGAAAGAGGTGAAACAATGAAATTTCTGGCGCAAATTATTAATGGATTGAGCTTAGGTAGTATTTATGCGTTAATTGCCTTAGGATATACGATGGTATATGGAATCGCAAAAATGATTAATTTTGCCCATGGAGATATTATTATGGTAGGCGCATATGCCGTATATTTATCATTGACAGTGGCACATCTTCCAGTACCAGTTGCCATTTTAGTCGGAATTGCAACTTGTTCGATTCTTGGAGTACTGATTGAGAAAATCGCTTATAAACCACTGAGAAATGCTCCATCATTAGCAGTATTAATTACTGCCATTGGTGTCAGTTATTTTTTACAAAGTGCAGGGCTTATTTTATTTGGCTCTCAGGCAAAGGCATTTCAGTCAATTGTCAAATTAAAGGCAGTCCATATTGGTGATATTACTGTATCAGGAGAGATTATCGTAACGATTGTTGTAACGATTCTTTCTATGATCGCACTGACATTGTTCATACATAAGACAAAAGCAGGAAGCGCTATGCTTGCAGTATCAGAAGACAAAGGAGCTGCCCAGCTTATGGGAATCAATGTAAATGGAACGATTTCTATGGTATTTGCCATTGGTTCTGGGTTAGCAGCAATTGCGGGAGTTCTTTATGCATGTACTTATGGATTTATCGATCCTTACATGGGTTCTATGGCAGGTATCAAAGCCTTTGTTGCAGCGGTATTAGGAGGAATTGGTAGCGTACCAGGAGCCATGATTGGCGGTATTTTATTAGGTGTCATTGAAAGTTTAGCAAAAGCCTATATTTCCACACAGCTTGCAGATGCGATTGTGTTTGGTGTATTAATTCTTATGCTTATTATAAAACCAGCAGGTATTTTAGGCGTAGCAAGAAAAGAGAAAGTGTAGGTGACAAAAGTGAAGAAATTACTATCAAAACAAAATTTATTCCGTGTCATTGCAATTGCAGTTGTTTTCTTGCTTTTGTACATTGGTGTGGAATATGGATATTTATCAAGACAATATAGTGCATTGTTAGTACCAGTCGGTATCAATATTATTTTGGCTGTTTCGTTGAATCTTACAACAGGATTTTTAGGAGAATTGACATTAGGGCATGCAGGTTTTATGTCAGTGGGAGCTTATGCAGGTGCTTTATTCAGTATTTACACAAACCTTCCCTATTTTCCAGGATTTTTCTTATCTATGCTAGTTGGTGGAATTATTGCCGCAATTTTTGGTTTCATCATTGGAGTACCTGTTTTACGATTAAAAGGAGACTACTTAGCTATTGTAACACTTGCCTTTGGTGAGATCATTCGTTCGATTATTACAAACTTAAAAATTACAGGCGGAGCATCTGGTCTCAACAATATTCCTATGTATACGAGTTATATTTCTGTTTATGTTCTTGTTATCATTACTATTTTAGTTGTGATGAACTTAGTAAATAGCCGACATGGTAGAGCCATTTGTTCTATTCGAGAAGACTATATTGCAGCAGAATCGGTTGGTATTTCTCTTACAAAATATAAAATTTTAGCGTTTGTTTCCGCTGCTTTTTTTGCAGGAATCGCAGGTGTTTTATACAGTCACAATTTAGGATTTGTGCAAGCAAAGACGTTTGACTATAACAAATCCATTGAAATTTTAGTTATTGTTGTATTAGGTGGAATGGGCAGTATTAAAGGTTCTATTATTTCTGCAATTATTGTAACATTGCTTCCAGAGGTACTTCGTGGAATGGATGATTTTCGAATGTTAATTTATGCAGTTGTTTTAATTGCTATGATGTTGTTCAATGCATCAAAGTTCAAAGAATGGATGAAAGTTTGGTTACATAATCATGCACCAAAACATACAGTCAAAGGAGGGAATTGATCATGGCACCATTATTAGAAGTAAAAAATTTAGGAATCTCTTTTGGCGGACTTAGGGCTGTCGATCAGTTTCATATTACAATTGAACAAAAACAGCTCTATGGACTCATAGGTCCAAATGGGGCTGGAAAAACAACGGTCTTTAACTTATTAACAGGTGTTTATGAGCCGACAGATGGCGTTATTTTATTAGATGGAAAAAAATTAACGAATATGAATCCTGCTCAGATCAATCGAGCAGGGATTGCAAGAACGTTCCAAAATATTCGTCTGTTTAAAAATATGACAGTGCTTGATAATGTGAAAATTGCCATTCATAATCAAGTCCATTATAATTTATTTGAAGGAATTTTCCGTCTGCCAAGATATTTTAAAGAAGAAGAGAAGATGAATAAGAAGGCATTAGAGCTTCTAGCCGTATTTGATTTAGAAAAAGAATATGAGACATTAGCGGGAAATCTTCCTTATGGAAAGCAAAGAAAATTAGAAATTGCAAGAGCGCTAGCCACGGATCCGAAATTACTTCTTCTTGATGAACCAGCAGCGGGAATGAATCCGCAAGAAACCGATGAATTGATGAAAACCATTCGATTTGTAAGAGATCATTTTGGAATTTCTATTTTATTAATTGAACATGATATGAAACTTGTTTCTGGCATTTGTGAGCAAATTACTGTGTTAAATTTTGGAACAGAATTAACACATGGAACACCAGAGGTAGTCCTAAATGATGAAAGAGTCATTACAGCATACCTTGGAGAATAGGAGGAGACAAGATGGCATTATTGGAAGTAAAAGATTTAGAAGTTCATTATGGAATGATTCAAGCATTAAAAGGAATTAGTTTTGAAGTAAACGAGGGAGAAGTTATTGCATTAATTGGAGCTAATGGAGCTGGGAAGACAACAACACTTCATACCATTACAGGGTTAAAAAAAGCCAGTTCAGGAACAATTTTATTCGATGGACATAACCTTTTAAAGACACCAGCCCATAAAATCGTCGGACTTGGAATGGCTCATGTTCCAGAGGGAAGACGTATTTTCCCTACATTAACCGTTCTTCAAAATTTAAAATTAGGTGCCTATACAAGAAAAGATAAAAATGAAATGGTAGAGACCATCGAAAAAATATATGAAAGATTCCCAAGATTAGAGGAAAGAAAAGGTCAGATTGCAGGAACGTTAAGTGGAGGAGAACAGCAAATGCTAGCCATGGGGCGTGCTTTAATGTCTCATCCAAAAATTATTTTAATGGATGAACCTTCTATGGGATTATCACCTCTTTATGTTTCCGAAATTTTTAATATTATAAAAGAAATTAGTGCTAGTGGAACGACGGTTTTACTTGTAGAACAAAATGCAAAAAAAGCTCTTTCCATTGCAGACCGCGCTTATGTATTGGAAACAGGAAACGTCGTGATGGCAGGAGATGCAAAAGAGATGATGAACGATGAAGCTGTGAAAAAAGCATATCTTGGTGAATAAGGAGGGGTTAACATGCAAAAGTTTGTAGTTACCATTGCTAGAGGTTACGGAAGTGGCGGAAGAACGATTGGTCAAATGTTAGCAGAGAGTTTGGGGATAAAATCTTATGATAGAGAAATTATTCGTATGGCATCCGAAGAGAGCGGAATTAGTGAAGCTTTATTTGGAATCGCTGATGAAAAACTTCCAAATCCTTTTATGCGTTATACAAAAGGGGTATATAAAGGAAAGATTATTACTCCTGATCAAGAAGATTATGTTTCTAATGACAATTTGTTTAATTTACAAGCAAAGGTTGTTAGACGGTTAGCTCAACAAGAAAATTGTGTTATTATTGGAAGATGTGCCGATTATATCTTAAAAGAAGAGAAAAACGTATTGAGAGTTTATGTTCATGCGCCTTTAGAAAGTTGTGTGGAGACGTTACTCTCTATGTCCAGTTTAACACCAAAAGAGGCGGAAAAAAGAATTCTTAAAATCGATAAAAACCGTGCCTATTATTACAAACACTACACTGGAAGAGAGTGGGATAATGCAGGAAATTATGATCTTTGTTTAAATAGTAAAGATTTAGGGTTTGAAAAATGCGTCGAAATTATAAAAGATGTATTAAAAATACGATTTTCTGATTAAGAGAAAAGAAAATAGGAAATGAGAAAGTAACGATTGGGATCAAAAGATAAATTTGATCCCGATCGTTTTTTTCTTGCTCAA
This sequence comes from Candidatus Scybalomonas excrementigallinarum, assembly GCA_018710905.1. Lineage (GTDB taxonomy): Bacteria > Bacillota > Clostridia > Lachnospirales > Lachnospiraceae > Scybalomonas > Scybalomonas excrementigallinarum. Next base: position 28,037 of record DVIZ01000106.1, read on the forward strand.
CTTCCTTTTCTCATTGTCGTTAATTTCTTCTAGTTTCTTAATAAGATATTCTTGATTTTATAAAATGGATTGAGTATAATTGCTGTATACAATTGTAATAGAATACAAAAGTGAAAGAGCATCGAATCAGATGTTCTATATTTTTGGTTTTTAGAAGCGTGTTTTTCACGTTGGATAAAGTGTGAATGGGAAGAAAATGGAGGAAACAATCAAATGGCATATCAAGCAGAACAAGCAGAGAAGTATTCTTTACGAGTACAAGTTTACTATAAATTGAGAGATAATATTTTAAATGGTATTTATGAAGAAGGAATGCTTCTTCAAGAAATCAAAATATCCGAAGAGTTTGGAGTTAGTAGAACTCCAGTTCGTGAAGCATTAAAACAGTTAGAGTTAGAGGGATTGATTTTAATGATTCCGAACAAAGGGGCTAGAGTCTTGAGTATTAGTACCGAGGATATTAAAGATATTTATGAAATACGCAGCCTAATTGAAGGAATGGCTGCAAAGTTAGCAGCAGAAAAGATTACCGATGAAGAGTTAAAAAAGATGGAAGAAACATTAGATTTAGAGGAATTCTTCATTATGAAAAACAACGTGCAAGGAACGACAGGAGAGGACAGTAGTTTCCATCAGATTATGTATAGTTCTTGTCATAGCCGATATTTAGAACATATTTTAACGGATTTTCATCGCTACTGTCAGATGGCAAGAAGTAAGTCATTAGCATCAAAAGAACGTTCTCCAAAGTCACTTGCAGAACACCGTGCAATTTTTGAAGCGTTAAAGGCCCATGATGGAGAGCGAGCAGCGGAATGTGCTACAAGACATGTTATCAATAGCAAGGAAAATCTTTTGAAATATTTGGAGTAGACGATGGATACAAAAGAAAGAAGAGAGAAAATCTTAGAGCTGTTGCAAGGAAGAGAAAAGCCGATGAGCGCATCAAGCCTTGCTAAGACTTTGAATGTGAGTCGACAGATTATAGTAGGAGATGTGGCTTTGTTACGTGCCACAGGAAATCAAATTGTATCAACAGCGAGAGGATATTTATTAGAAGATTCCAAAAGAGAAAATAGCGGTATTTATGAGGTACTTTGTTGTAAACATGAGGCAAAAGATACAAAAAAAGAACTCTATATTATGATTGACCATGGTGGAGAAGTGATGAATACGACAATCGAACATCCAGTGTATGGAGCGATTACAGCGGATTTAAAATTGAGCTATCGTTATGAGGTCGATGAATTTTTAAAAAAGCAAAAAGAATATAATGCAAGGCTAATTAGTGAAATTACTAATGGGTATCATACACATACCATTCGATGCCAATCAAAAGATCAGGTGGAACGAATAAAAGAACAATTAAAGAAACAAGGGTTTTTACAAGAAGATGAATAGTAGAAAAAAGAAGTGGAAATCTTGGAGTTGGATTCCTATGGTATCTATGATGATTTTAATCTTTTGCTTTTCAGGACAGACAGGAGATGAGTCAGGAGGACTTAGCGGTGGAATTTGTCAATTTTTAGTGGAGAAAACGGAAGATATTTTTTCTCTTCATTTATCCGAAGAAGAGAAGGGACAGTGGATAGAAAAATTACAATTTCCTGTGAGAAAAGGTGCTCATATGGGAGAATATGCTCTTTTGTTTTCCTTTGTACTTTTTCATTTTTCTGTTTGGGAATGGGGAAAGACAAGAAAAAGAATGTATTGTTATAGTTTTCTTTTTACTGTTTGCTTTGCTATGACAGATGAATTCCATCAATTGTTTATTTCAGGACGGGCAGGTCAGATAAGAGATGTAGGAATTGATGCGCTAGGAAGTCTAATTATGGCAATTATTGTTTGGAATTTGGGAAAAATGTTAAAAAATCGTAAAGAAAATAAAAAACATTTGACATTTTGAATGTTTATAATTATACTAGAAATTAAAAGAAATTATAGTATAGGAGGTAGCTTATAATGGAATTAAAGGGCTCAAAAACAGAAAAGAACTTAATGGAAGCGTTTGCTGGCGAATCTATGGCTAGAAATAAATACACTTATTTTGCAAGTGTTGCAAAAAAAGAAGGTTATGAGCAAATTGCTGCTATTTTCAATCACACTGCTGATAATGAAAAAGAACATGCAAAATTATGGTTTAAAGAGTTGCAAGGAATCGGCACTACAATGGAAAACTTAAAATCTGCAGCAGAAGGCGAAAATTACGAATGGACAGATATGTATGATCGTTTCGCAAAAGAAGCAGAAGAAGAAGGATTCAAAGTGCTTGCAGCAAAATTCCGTATGGTTGCAGCCATTGAAAAAACACATGAAGAAAGATATCGTAAATTATTACATAATGTAGAAATGCAAGAAGTATTCAAAAAAGCAGAAGAAAAAATCTGGGAATGCAGAAACTGTGGACATTTAGTAATGGGAAAAGAAGCTCCAGGAGTATGCCCAGTTTGTGTACATCCACAAAGCTTCTTTGAAGTTCATACAGAAAACTACTAAAATAAAAAATAGTTCTTATTTAAAAAGGTCTTTTGTAACAACAAAAGACCTTTTTTATTTTACATCAAAAATTATTTTCTTTGAATATAATATAGAAAAAGAAAAAGGAAAGAAAAGATTGAATAGTCAAAAAATCGATAATCAATTGAACTTAGCTTTGGATTCTACAGAACAAGAGAGAGAAAAATCATTGGATTTGAACATAGGATTTGATCCACAAAATGGGAGATGGGATTTGATTGTAAAATATTCTGGAGATTTAACACCCATTGAACAAGGCTTAGGAGCCAAGATCACATATTTAATGAACGGATATGCCATTGTGAATATTGAAGAGAACAAAATAGACGCTTTATCCAATATAACACAAGTAGAGTTTATTGAAAAGCCAAGAGGGTTAGTTTGGGAACAGTATCAAGAGTTGGTAGATTCTTGTATTACACCAGTGAGACGAGAGCCTTATGAATTAAGTGGAAGGGGAGTTTTAATTGCCGTTATCGACTCTGGGATTGATTATACCCATCCAGAATTTCGGAATAGGGACGGCAGCACAAGGATTGCCGCTATTTGGGATCAGACAATCCAAGGACAGCCTCCAGAGGGATATGGAAATGGAACTCTGTACTCAAAAGAGTATATCGATGAAGCGTTAAAAATAGAAAATTCAGCAGAACGATTAGAATTTTTGCCAACCGTTGACCTTTCAGGACATGGAACTCATGTGGCAGGAATTGCAGCAGGCAAAAGTGGAGTTGCACCGGATGCAGAATTGCTTATTGTGAAATTAGGCACAAGTAAAGAGCGTTCCTTTCCAAGAACAACAGAATTAATGGAAGCAGTGAATTTTTGTGTTCAATTTGCGTTAGAGAAAAGTCAACCAATCGTTCTCAATTTGAGCTTTGGAAATAATTATGGTGGACACGATGGAAGCAGTTTATTGGAGACTTTCTTAGATGAAATGTCTTTTGTTGGACGAAATGTCATTGTATGTGGCTCGGGAAATGAAGGAGCCAGCAATGGTCATGCAGGAGGAAATGTAATAGAAAATCAAATACAACAAATTGAGTTTTCGATTTCTGACTATGAGCCTTCCATTAGTATTCAATTATGGAAATCCTATAGTGATAGCTTTGGCGTTTATTTAACAAATCCATCTAACGAAAGAATTGGACCAGTGGGGCAAGTGCTTGGAACACAGAGGTTTACTCTTGGAAATACGAGGATTTTAATCTATTTTGGGGAGCCATCTCCTTATAATCGAGATCAAGAAATCTATTTTGAATTTTTACCAATCAGAGACTATGTAGATTCTGGTATTTGGACAATTGAATTATTACCCGAGAAAGTTGTAACGGGGCGATATGACTTTTGGTTGCCTGTTGCAGAAGCAACAGGAGGGAGAAGCCGTTTTTTATATCCCGATGAAAATGTTACATTAACAGTACCTTCGACTGCTAATAAGGTGATTACGGTTTCTGCTTATGATTCAGCGTTAAATGGGATCGCCTATTTTAGTGGAAGAGGTTTTACAAGAAGAAATCAAATAAAGCCAGATCTTTGTGCACCAGGGGTCGATATTCGTTCTGCATCGCCAGGAGGTGGGTATAGCGTTCGAAGTGGAACATCTATGGCAACGCCTTTTGTATCAGGCTCTTCTGCCCTGTTAATGCAATATGGAATTATTGAAGGAAGAGATCCATATTTATATGGAGAAAAAATCAAGGCATATTTGATACGAGGAGCAAAACAATTTCCGATTTTTGAGGAATATCCAAATCAAGTCCTAGGATATGGGGCTTTATGTCTTTTCGATTCTATGCCATAAAAGGTGAGAAAAGAAAATCCATTTAAAAACTTTATTGGGAATAGAAAAGAGAAAAAAAGTATGTTATGATGTTAAATAAGACTTTGTTCCTAAAAAAGAATTGCAAAAGAAAAGGAAAGTAGTTGAGAAGATGACAAGTGAAAAAAATACGAAAAATAATCAGAGGAAGATCAGTACAAAAAATAGTAGCGAGCGGGCGAGAAGAACGACAAGCGAGCGAAGAAGAAGTACAAGAGAAGGCAGTGCTAGAGAAAGAAAAACGGTACGACAGAGATCTGGTAGTAGAAAATCCTACATATCCAGTAGACAAAGCACAAGAAGTACAAGGACAAAAAATGGAAGTCGAAGAATTGAAACGAGCAATAAATGGAAGAAGAAAAAACAGAAAAGAAGACTTACTATTACAGGTATTATTGTAGCAATTTTACTCGTTGTTGTCGGGATTTTTCAATTTATGGATTATGAAAAAGAGTTAGGATTTCGAGAAAAAGGAATTGCACAGTTTCAAAAGGGGCAATATAAAGAGGCACAAGGATATTTTGAGAAAGCTTTGGAACATACAAATATCTTTGGAGGAACGGTTACACAAGATGTTCGTTATTATTTAGCAGAGTCTTATTTTATGGATGAACAATATGATAAAGCATTAAACCTTTATCAACAGATTAGTCGAAAAGAAAAAAATCAAGGATATGCCGAATGTTACATTGGTGCTGCTTATGCAAGACTTGGAGATACAGAGAAAGCAAAAGAGCAGTTTGAAAAAGGAATTTCTCTTGGAAATGAAGAAGGGTATCATTATTTAAGCAGAATGTATTATGAATTAGGAGATTATGATAAGGCCATTGAAAATGAGCTCTCTTATATGGAAAAAAGAGAGCCAGACGGCACTTCTTATATGGTGCTTGCAAAGAGCTATTGTAAAGCAGGACAATATAAAAAGGCATTGCAAGCCATTGCCGACGGGATTGCACTTGATGATAGTCAAAAGCAAGAACTTTTATTTGAAGAAATCGTAATTTATGAACAAAAGCTTGATTTTGATACCGCCTATAAAAAATGTTTAACATATGTGGCAAATTATCCAGAGGATGAAACAGCAAAACAAGAATTAGAATTTTTGGAGACAAGATAATGGCACAATTGTATGAAATGGAAGAAGAACAAGAAAAAGTGGTGTTAGTCAGTGTCAATGAAGGAGAACTTTATGACGCAGAAGAGTCACTTGATGAATTAGAAGAATTAGTAGCGACAGCGGGAGCACAAGTTGTTGGAAGAATTATCCAAAATTTAGAGCATGCAAACCTTGCAACGTATGTTGGAAAAGGAAAATTAGAGGAAGTACAAATGATGTTGACAGCAACAGGAGCAACAGGAATTGTATGTGACGATGAATTGTCACCAGCACAAATTAAAAACTTAGAAAATGCTCTTGATACAAAAATCATGGATCGTACTTTAATTATTTTAGATATTTTTGCGGGTAGAGCAAGAACAAAGGAAGGAAAGATTCAAGTAGAGCTTGCTCAGTTAAAATATCGTTCTTCTCGCCTTATTGGGCTTGGCAATTCCCTTTCTCGTCTAGGAGGGGGAATTGGAACGAGAGGGCCAGGGGAGAAGAAATTGGAAATTGATCGTCGTTTAATTCGCGATCGAATTTCACAGTTAACAAAAGAGTTACAAGAAGTGAAGAAAAATCGTGATGTTCAAAGGCAGTTAAGAAGTAAACAAAAAACACCAGTTATTTGTATTGCTGGATATACCAATGCAGGAAAATCAACTCTTTTAAATCGTCTTACAAAAGCTGGGGTATTAGAAGAGGATAAATTATTTGCCACATTGGATCCGACGACAAGAAATTTGAAACTGCCAAAGGGACAAGAAATTTTGTTAACGGATACGGTTGGTTTTATTCGAAAACTTCCTCATCATTTAGTAGAAGCTTTTCGTTCTACTCTTGAAGAGGCCAAATATAGCGATATGATACTTCATGTAGTGGACTGTTCCAATCCACAAATGGAAAAACAGATGGAGGCTGTCTATGAGACATTCCATCAGTTAAAAATAGAAGATAAACCGATTATAACTGTCTTTAATAAAATCGATCGTTTGGAAAAAGAAACGATTTTAAAGGATCAAAAGGCGGATCATATTATTAAAATTTCAGCAAAAGAAGAATTAGGATTACAAAACCTATTAGAATTAATTGAAGAAATTTTAACATCCAAGCAAGTTTATATTGAAAAGACTTATGGATATGGAGATGCTGGTATCATTCAGTTAATCCGAAAATATGGTCAATTATTAGAGGAAGAATATCGGGAAGATGGAATTTTTGTTCGTGCTTATGTTCCAAGAGAAATGGAAAATCAAGTGTGATAAGACATTATTATAGCAATTAAAATAGAATGAGATTATAAACAAAAACACTATATCTATATTGTGTTTTATTTGTACAATACAAGATATAGTGTTTTTCGTTGACTTATTATAAGCGATCTGATACAATAAATAAGAATCGTCAAGAAGATAATAAGAAGACGAAATTCTAGATAGGGATAGAAAAGAATAAGAGAAAATGATAGTTTCTCCTAGGATGAGGCTGTGCCAAACGATTTTGCACAGCCCTTTGCTATCTTTACGATAGAAAATAACTAAATTTACGGAAAGGGAAGATGGTTATATGTTACAAGTATTAAAACGTGATGGGGAAGTTGCAGACTTTGATTTACGCAAGATCAATCTTGCAGTAAAAAAGGCTTTTGAAGCAACAGAAAAAGTTTATACAGAGGATATTTTAGATTTACTTGTCCTTCGGGTGACCGCAGATTTTCAAAGTCAGTTAAAGGAGGAAAAAATTTCTGTTGAGAGTATTCAAGATAGCGTGGAACGGGTACTGGAACAAACTGGCTATACGGATGTAGCGAAAGCCTATATTTTATATCGGAAGCAAAGAGAAAAAATTCGCAATATGAAATCAACGATTTTGGATTATAAAAATATTGTGGACAGTTATATTAAAGTTTCTGACTGGCGTGTGAAAGAAAATTCTACAGTTACTTATTCGGTAGGAGGGCTTATTTTAAGCAATTCAGGAGCAATTACTGCAAATTATTGGCTATCTGAGATTTATGATGAAGAAATCGCCAATGCCCATCGTAATGTAGATATCCATCTTCATGATTTATCTATGTTAACCGGATATTGTGCAGGATGGTCTTTAAAACAGTTAATTCAAGAAGGGCTTGGAGGAATTACAGGAAAAATTTCTTCTGCTCCTGCAAAGCACTTATCCGTACTTTGCAATCAGATGGTGAATTTTTTAGGAATTATGCAAAATGAGTGGGCAGGAGCGCAGGCATTTTCTTCTTTTGATACTTATTTAGCACCATTTGTAAAAACCGATCATTTAACCTATGAAGAAGTAAAAAAATGTATTGAGTCTTTTATCTATGGAGTGAATACGCCAAGCCGTTGGGGAACACAGGCTCCATTTTCTAATATTACATTAGATTGGACTGTGCCAGAAGATATGGCAGAACTTCCTGCAATTGTTGGAGGAAAAGAGCAAGATTTTTGCTATAAAGACTGTAAAAAAGAAATGGATATGGTTAATAAAGCTTTTATAGAAGTTATGATTGAAGGCGATTATAACGGCCGTGGTTTTCAATATCCAATTCCAACTTACTCCATTACAAAAGATTTTGACTGGTCTGATACAGAAAATAACCGTCTTTTATTTGAAATGACAAGCAAATATGGAACGCCATATTTTTCTAACTATATTAATAGCGATATGAAGCCAAGTGATGTAAGAAGTATGTGCTGCCGTTTGCGCTTAGATCTTCGTGAATTGCGCAAAAAGACAGGAGGTTTCTTTGGTTCAGGAGAATCTACAGGTTCTATTGGCGTTGTGACAATCAATCTTCCTAAAATTGCGTATACGACAAAAAGTGAAGCAGAATTTATGAAAAAATTAGATCGTTTAATGGATATTTCTGCTCGTTCTTTACATATCAAACGTCAAGTGATTACAAAATTATTAGAAGAGGGACTTTATCCATATACGAAACGTTATCTTGGAAGTTTCGATAATCATTTCTCTACCATTGGTCTTGTTGGAATGAATGAGGCTGGTTTAAATGCTTGTTGGTTAAAAGAAGATTTAACAAACAAAGAAACACAGCAGTTTGCAATTCGTGTGTTAAATCATATGAGAGAAAGACTTTCTGACTATCAAGAACAATATGGAGAATTGTTTAACTTAGAGGCAACTCCAGCAGAGTCTACTACCTATCGTTTTGCAAAACATGATCGAGAGTTATTCCCAAATATTATAACAGCAGGAGAAGAAGGAGAAACGCCATATTATACGAATAGTTCTCATTTACCAGTTGGGTATACAGAGGATATTTTTGAAGCACTTGATGTGCAAGATGAGTTACAAACGCTTTATACATCAGGAACCGTCTTCCATGCATTTTTAGGAGAAAAATTACCAGATTGGAAGGCTGCTGCTAAGTTAGTACGAACAATCGCAGAAAACTACCGTTTGCCTTATTATACGCTTTCTCCAACCTATTCTATTTGTAAAGAACATGGATATTTAGCAGGAGAGCATTTCACCTGTCCAAAATGTGGAAAACCAGCAGAAGTTTATAGCCGTATTACAGGATATTATCGTCCCGTACAAAACTGGAATGATGGAAAGACACAAGAATATCAAGATCGAAAACTTTATGATGTACAAGGTTTCAAAAAGAAAGCATTTCAAGAGGAAAAGGTGGAGCAATTAGGAGAAGTTCCTACGGAAATGGAAACTCCTAAGAGTGAAAGCCCAAAAGAGCAAATAGAGTTGAAATATTTATTCACAACAAAAACGTGCCCAAATTGTAAAGTAGCAAAGGAATTTTTAACCGATGTGGATTATCAATTAATCGATGCGGAAGAACATTTTGATTTGGCAAAAGAATATGGTGTTATGCAAGCACCAACGTTAATTATCAAAAGAGGAGATCAGATCGAACGATATGTGAATACCTCTAATATTAAAAAATATGCAGAAATGAAAGAAGTATAAAGCTCATAAAAAATACCTTCGTAAGTGATGAAAACAAGTCACATACGGAGGTATTTTTTTAATAGAAGAAAGACAAACAGAGGACATAGTTTTTTCATAAAGTTTACAAAAAGTTTACACAAATCTTTCGTAAAATAATGATAACCGAAAGATTTGAGAAAGGAGGAGAGACCATGGGAAAAATGCGCCATGAATTAAAGCATGTGATTCATACAGGTGATTATTTAGCGATAAAAAATCGATTAAAATGGATTATGAAATCGGATCAGCATGTGAATTCAAGTGGACAGTATAAAATTAGAAGTCTTTACTTTGATAATTATCGTGATAAAGCTTTAATTGAAAAGTTAAGTGGAATTAGCGAAAGAGAAAAGTTTCGTTTGCGATATTATAATGACGATTGTCAATTTGTCAATTTGGAAAAGAAAAGCAAAAAAAATCAACTTGGTACAAAAGCGAGTGCTCGCTTGACGAAGGAAGAATGTCAAAGAATTTTAGATGGCGATTGGGAATGGTTAAAGGATTCAAAGCAGCCATTGTTAGTGGAATTTTATAGTAAACTTCATGGACAGCAACTAAGACCAAAGACCATTGTCGATTATATAAGAGAGCCTTATGTTTATTCCATTGGAAACGTAAGAATTACTTTTGATAGTCAGATACGAACAGGGCTTTATAGCAATGATTTTTTTGAAGCTAATATTCCTACAATAGCAGTATTTGAGCCGGGGCTTTATGTGATGGAAGTAAAATTTGATGAATTCCTTCCTGATATGATCGAAGCCGCTATTCAGACAAATAATCGACAAAGTGGAGCTTTTTCAAAATATGCCGCTTGTAGAGCATATGAATAATAAGTAAAAAAATATAAAATAAGAAAAAAGAAAGAAACAGGAGGCTGAAATGTCGTTTCAAGATATTTTTAAATCAGATTTTTATAACAATATTACATCATTTTCCTTATTGGATACAATGATTGCCTTAGTATTAGCCCTTGTTATTGGGCTATTTATTTTTGTAATCTATCGTAAAAATTTTCAAGGAGTTATGTACTCTGAAACATTTGGAATTTCTTTAGTGGCCATGTGTATGATAACAACATTTATTATTTTAGCAGTAACATCAAATGTTGTGTTATCCCTTGGTATGGTAGGTGCGCTTTCCATCGTTCGTTTCCGTACAGCCATTAAAGAACCGATGGATATTTGTTATATTTTTTGGGCAATCGGTGTTGGAATTGTAATTGGAGCAGGTATGATACCATTAGCCGTGATTGGTAGTATTTTAATTGGTATTATTTTATTAGTTTTAGTAAATAGAAAACATAATGATAATCCATATATTCTCGTTGTAACTTGTGCAAATGATACAGCAGAACAAAGAATGTATGAAAAAATGGGACAATATGTGAAGAAACATATTGTAAAATCAAAAACCGTATCCAAAATGGGAATTGAATTGACTGTAGAAATCCGTTTAAAAGATATGACAACAGAATTTATCAATCAACTTGTTAATTTAGAAGGAGTCGAACAAGCAGTGCTTGTAAGTTATAATGGAGAGTATATGTCATAAGGAGTGACAATGAAACAGAAATTATTGACAAAAATAACAGTGATTTTAATGGCTTTTGCACTTGTATTCTCTTGTCTCTTAACAGTTGTTGTGAAAGGAAATGGAGTGCGCCCTGTTTCAAAAACTTATGAGGGGACGTTGTTTCAAAAGAATCAAGTGTTAGAAGTAAATATTTTAATGGACGAAGAAGACTGGCAGGAAATGCTTCAAAATGCAAACGATGAGACTTATGTTCCGTGCGATGTAGAAGTAAATGGTGTCACTTATAAAAATGTAGCAATTCGTCCAAAAGGCAATACAAGTCTTACACAGGTAACAAACGATCGATACAGTTTTAAAATCCAGTTTGATAAATACCAAGAAGGACAGACATGTGATGGGTTAGATCAGCTTGTGTTAAATAATAATTTTAGCGATGCTACTTATATGAAAGAGTATCTTGCTTATGATATGTTTCAATATCTTGGAGTCGTAACTCCTCTTTACACTTATGCAGATGTGAAAATCAATGGGGAAACCTATGGGCTTTATTTGGCATTAGAAGGGGTGAAAGAATCCTTTGCTGAAAGAAATTATGGAGTGGACCATGGGGAACTCTATAAGCCAGAAAGTCAACAAGCTGGTATGGGTGGCGATAAAAAAGATGGAAATCGACCAAGTGGAATGAAAGCGCCAGAAGGTATGCCTAATATGGCAGGAAATACTGGTCAAGCGCCAGAAGGAGCACCTAATATGGCGGGGGATACTGATCAAGCGCCAGAAGATATGCCTGATATGCCAAGCGATGCTTCTCAGACAGGTAGTGATCCTCTTCAAGAGAATACGAACGAAGGGGAAACGAACAAGAGAGAACAAGGATTTAAAATGGACAGAGAAGAAAGTAATTCTTCAGGAACCGATCTTGTGTATACCGATGATGATGTAGAAAGCTATAGCAGTATTTTTGATAGTGCAGTCTTTGATACAACGAAAGCACTTCAAAAGAAAGTAATCGAGGCTTTAAAGGGAATTGCAACTGGCGAAAATTTAAAGCAGTACATGACCGTAGAAGAAAACTTAAAATATTTTGCTGTGAATAGTTTCCTTGTAAACTATGATAGTTATACAGGGAATTTAAAGCATAATTATTATTTATATGAACAAGATGGCAAGTTAACGATGTTGCCATGGGATTTGAATTTAGCTTTTGCAGGATTTCAGAGTAATGATGCAAAAAGCGCTGTAAATGATCCGATCGATACTCCAGTATCTGGCACAACATTGGAGCAAAGACCTATGCTTGGACAGCTGTTATCCAATGAAACTTATTTGGAGCAGTATCATAATTATTTAGACCAATTAGTAAAAGGATATATTGAAAGTGGACGCTATGAGGCGGTTATTACAGAGATAAAACAGTTGATTGATGAATATGTAAAAGAAGATCCAACGGCATTTTATACTTATGATGAATTTACAGAAGCAGTTGAAAATCTAGAAGTCTTTTGTAAATTAAGAGGCGAAAGCGTTCGTGGACAGTTAGAAGGTACGATTCCTTCTACAGAAGAGGAACAAAAGAAAGATGATTCAAGCTTTGTAGAAACAGGAGACTTGTCAATTACTGCAATGGGCACTATGGGTGGTGGACGACAGGATATGAAAATGACTGGAGCTCCATCAGAAGGTTTCAAGAAAACGATGAATACCACTACCAATAAGATAGAGCAAGGAACAAAAACAGAACAAGTTGGGCAGAACAACCAAAGTGCTCAGATAGGTCAAAGTGGGCAAGCAAGTCAAAGTGAACAGGCAAACCAAAGTGGACAGATAAGTCAAAGCGAACAAGATAGTCAAAATGAGCAAGTAAGTCAAAGTGGACAGATAAGTCAAAGCGAACAAGGTAGCCAAAATGAGCAGGAAAGTCAAAGTGAGCAAGCAAGCCAAAATGGAGAAAAAAATCAAGAGGAACAAATGAACCAAGAGCAACCATCCAACAAAGAAGAGCAGGAGGATGGTGGGATTCCAACTCAAAAAGAATTTGGACAAGAAAATTCCAATAATATGAGGCAAAAGATGGATCCAAAAGGAATGGGGCAATCCTCAAGTGGACAGCAAGGGGCGATTATTGTTTTAGTCGTATTAATTGTTATTGCATTGCTTGGTTTATTGATTGTTAGAAAGTTTTCAAAGCGAAAATTTCATATCTAAATAAGAAAAATAGAAAAGGCAGGAAAAGGTAAAAGACTTTTCCTGTCTTTTTCGTCGTTAATATAAAATTTGGTATTAGATCTAGGAATTGTAAAATCATCATGGTATAATAAAAAGGTAAATTTCGTAAATATCGATTACATATGAGGAAAAATATTAGAATTCTCTAAAATAGAATATTAAAATTAGAGAATAGAAGAGTGGAGGAGAAAAGATGAGAAAGATGTGGAAAAAGGCAACCGCCTTGTCAATGATTGCAGTTATGTTACTAAGTCAACCTGTTTATGCAGGATATCCTTATGTTGGAAATAAGGCTGAGTATCAAGAAGCGTATAAGGCGACAAAAGAAAAAGCAGCAGAAATTGCAAAACAGCTTTGTAGTATTTATGGGGAAGAAAGTGTACAATACGCACTCATTGATAATGGGAAAATTGTACTTGCCGATACGAGTGGTAGTTTTAGTAGAACAGAAAATAAAGCGTTAAAAAATGGAAATATATATGGCATTGGTTCTATTAGTAAAATGTATGTCACTGCAGCTATTATGAAGTTATGTGATGAAGGAAAAGTGAAATTAGATGAGCCAGTGACAACTTATGTTAAAGATTTTAAAATGGCGGATAGTCGTTATAAAGAGATTACTGTGAGAATGTTATTAAATCATTCTTCTGGGCTTATGGGTTCTACTTTTAATGGTACGATACTTTTTGATGATTATAATGAAAATACAAATAAAGAATTGTTAGAAGAGTTAAAAACACAGAGATTAAAAGCGGATCCAGGAGCATTTTCTGTTTACTGTAATGATGGATTTACACTAGCAGAAATCGTTGTGGAACGAGTAACAGGAACGAGTTTTACTAACTATATTCGGACAAACTTTTTAAATCCGCTAGAGACAAAAACAACAAAGACACCAGCAGAGAATCCTTCTTATGCAAAAATGCCAAGAACATATTATGGAACATTGGAACAAGCGTTGCCAAAAGAAATACTTAGTACCATTGGAGCTGGTGGTATTTATGCCAGCGCAGGGGATCTTTGTCGTTTTGCTACTGTATTTATGGATGAAAATAAGAAATTCTTATCTGACAGTGCAAAACAAGAAACAATGGGAGAAGAATATAAAAAAGGACTGTGGCCAGATGATAAAGATGGCGGTTCCATTTCCTATGGACTTGGTTGGGATAATGTAAACGTATATCCATTGAATCAATATGGAATCAAAGCCGTAGCAAAAGGTGGCGATAGTAATTTTTATCATAGTAGTTTAGTTGTCCTTCCAGAAGAAAATATGGCAGTAGCAGTGCTTTCCTCTGGTGGCGCAAGCACGTATAACCAGATGGCAGCAAGCCAGATCCTATTGACAGCATTACAAGAAAAAGGTATTATTAAGCAGATTAAACCTGATGTAACACCAAAAACTCCGATTAAGGCAGGAATGCCATCTTCTGTTATGGAATATGCAGGATATTATGGAGGCTCTACTCTTTATAAAGTTGATATTGAGAGCGATGGAACTTTAACCTTTTCTTATGCGGGACTTGAAAATGTAATTCCAAGCACTAAAATGTATTATACAACCGATGGTGATTTTGCAACCGAAGATGGTAGTGTTCGTTTTCAGTTTGTGAAAGAAGAGAATGGAAAGTTGTATTTACAGCAAAGTTCTCTTGCTACATTACCAGCACTTGGACAGAGCACAGATATTCAATATGTAGCAGAGAAGTTAACGGAAAATAAAGTGAGCGATACTGTATGGAAAACATGGAAAGAAAGAGATGGAAAGAAATATTTTCTTGTAGATGAACCATATAATTCTGTTTATTATCTTTTAGGAGCCGTAGGTCAAATTTCCCTGTTTGATCAATTACAAGGCTATGTCGGTGTTGATCAAATTCAAGATGGGAATTTAGCACAGACAAATCTTCAGATTCCAGGAATGGGCGGAAGAGATTTAAGCGATGTTAAAGTATATACAAAAGATGACGCAGAGTATTTAAATATTGCAGGGAAAAACTATATCAGCGAAGATGCAATTGAAAAATTGCCAACAAAGAGTTTTACAGTAAAATTAAATGACGAGAACAAATGGTATCGAGTGAATAAAGCAGCTGGAAAAACGGTGACGATTCAGACTCCAAAGAATGGTTCTGTTGCGTTATATGATAAAGATGGAGCTATGCTGAATTATTCAACAATAACTGGCGAAAAGAAGATGAAATTACCAAAAGATGCTATGCTTGTATTAATTGGAGAGTCAGGTAGTAGCTTTAAATTGACCTATGCAAAGACAAAATAAAGAAAGTGGGAAGTTTCAGTGAATGATTTTTCATAACTGTGGGAATTTTCATAGAGAGTTCGTTTTTGCAAAAGAAAATAGATGTTGGAGGTTCCTATGTGGTTGGTTGAAAAAGTGATCAATAATAATGTTGTTAATGCGATTGATGAAAACAAGAAAGAAGCAATACTAACTGGAAAGGGAATTGGATTTCAAAAGAAGAAAGGCGAATCAGTTGATCCTGAAAAAATTGAGAAAATTTTTCTACCAGATATGGATAAACAATCCTATAAATTAGAAGAGATTTTTAAAGATACTCCAATTGAATTTATCAAGATTGTAACAGAGTGTATCGAATATGGAAAACAATTTTTAAAAAAAGAATTAAATGCCAATTTATATATTACACTCATTGAACATTTAAATCTTGTTTTACAAAGAGTGAAGCAAGGGGCGATTTTAAATAATCCAATGCTTTTTGATATGAAACATTTTTATCCCCAAGAGTTTGCTGTAGCAGAATATACAAGAAATCGTATTAATCAAGTATTAGGAGTTCATTTGCCAATTGATGAAACAGGGTTTTTAACAATGCATTTTTTAAATGCAGAAAGTGAAAGCAATGGTACAGGCCAGATTATGAATACAACCCAATTTTTGCAGGATGTTTTGCGTATTATAGAAGAACAGTACGAAATAAAATTAGATCCTACTCTTTATGAATATGGCCGATTTGTTACACATTTAAAATATTTATCTCAAAAGATATTCGAAGGAATACAAGAAGAAGACGATGATGATGAATTTTATATTTCTGTACAACAAAAGCATAAAGAAGCATATGAATGTGTGAAAAAAATAGAGGCATATATTAAGGAAGAATATGAATTTTTGATGTCCCAAGAGGAGAAGATGTATTTGACTGTATATATAAAACGGATTCTTTTAAAAACTCAAAAAAGTTCTAAAAAAGTTATTGACGATCAAGAAAAAGAATGATATCATAAAGGTACAGTTGAAGAAAAAAGCAATCATAAAACAGGATTGTTACTGGTAAGGCAGGCAAGACCTAGATATGATGATGAGAGGTTAAACTATCATTGTCGTTCTAGGTCTATTTTTATTTTATAGGAAATACCTTATTACATTCATTTGTAAAAATGCCATTTCCTATGAAATAAAAAAGCACTATGTGCGAACGATGCGCAGGTCGCAATGGGGAAAAAAAGAATAGTTGCCAGTAAATTTTTTTCAGAAATGTTATGCACTTGCATAAGACAACAAATTTAGCAGACACTAATGAGAGCGAATAAGATTGCTCATTAGCTGCTTCGATAAAAATGGTAAATAAAAATATTTAAGAATAAAAGGAGAAGAAATTATGGTATCAGAAAAAATTACAATTAGAAACGAACAAGGATTACACATGAGACCAGCTGGAGTTTTTGCTAAGGCTATGACAAAATTTAACAGTGATGTAACAATCGTTTATAACGGAAACAGAACGAATGGAAAAAGTTTATTAAACATCATTGGTGCTTGCATTAAATGTGGTGCAGAAATCGAAATCGAATGTGATGGTGAAGATGAAAACGAAGCATTAAAAGAAGCAATTGAATTAATTGAATCTGGCTTAGGAGAATAATTAGCAAAAAAGAAAAATTTAAATTAATAAATTAAATTGATAAGTAAGATAGAAGAAGCGCTTAATAGATCGATACAATGAAAAAAGGAAATATGAGTGATTAAATATTTTTCTTAAGTATTCAAGTTAATACGAAAATAAAGTATTTTTCGGTTTGCTCGTAATAGAGATCGAGGGATAAGTGCATGTATTCATAACAGAATCGATTTTTATAAACGAGAAGAAAATGGCAACATGCTTTCTTCTCGTTTTTTATTCTATAGGAAATTCCTCGCAAGCGAGTCATCCTATAGAATAAAAAAGCACTACGTGCAAGCGATGCACAAAAAAGTGTACATTACGAAAGGGAATTTAAATTCGGGAAGAGTATGCAATGCATGCTTTGTTGCGTGAAAGGAATATGGTTATGATAGGTGTGCCTCCTACGCAAATGAAAGAGCGAATGTGAGAGACTAGAAAAGAAAAAGGAGATGTGAACTTACTATGTATAAAGGAATTGGAGCTTCAGCAGGAATTGGCATCGGAAATATTGTGATTATTAAAGAACAGTCATTAGAATATACTGCAAGAACGATAACAGATGTAGAAGCAGAAATCGCTAGAATCAATGGAGCAATTGATACATTTTCAGCAAAAACACAGGCGATGGCAGAAGACATAAAGCAAAGACTTGGAGAAAAAGAAGCAGAAATTTTAGAAGGACAGCTTTTAATGGTTATGGATCCTTCTTTAACATCAGAAATGGAGAATTTAATTAAAGCAGGACAATGTGCGGAAAGTGCATTAGAGACTGTTTGTGATATGTTCATTCAAGTATTTTCTATGGCAGAAGATGAGCTTACAAGACAGCGTGCAACGGATATTCATGATATTAAAACACGTGTGTTAAAGATTCTTCTTGGAATCGAAGAAGTGGATATTAGTGCGGTTCCAGCAGGTACTGTTTTAGTTGCAAGAGATTTAACACCATCTATGACAGCTGGAATTAACAAAGACAATGTTGTTGGTATTTTAACGGAAGTAGGTGGTAAGACTTCCCACTCTGCAATTTTAGCAAGAGCATTGGAAATTCCTGCTGTTTTAAGCATTGAAGGAATCGTATCAAAAGTAGAAAATGGACAGATGGTAATTTTAGATGGTTCTACTGGTGATGTGTTCTTAAACCCAAGTGAGGAAGAAGTTGCCACATATTCTGCAAAAAGAGATGCTTATTTAGAAGAGAAGAAAGCATTAGGAAAGTTTATTGGTCAAGCGACTATGACAGCCGATGGAAAAAAAGTAGAATTAGTAGCCAATATTGGAACTCCAGAAGAGGCTACCAAAGTGGTAGAATGTGATGGAGAAGGTGTTGGATTATTCCGTACAGAATTTTTATTTATGGATCGTACAAGTATTCCAACAGAAGAAGAACAATTTGAAGCGTATAAAAAAGCTGCAATCATTTTAAGAGGAAAACCAGTTATTATCCGTACGTTAGATGTTGGTGGAGATAAAGAAATCCCTTACTTAGGGCTTGAAAAAGAAGAAAATCCATTTTTAGGATATCGTGCGGTTCGTTTCTGTCTTGATAGAGAAGAAATTTATCGCCCTCAGCTTCGTGCCTTACTTCGTGCAAGTGCCTTTGGTGAAATTCGTATTATGGTGCCATTAGTAACTTGTGTGGATGAGTTAACTTCTGTAAAAGCGTTGGTAAAAGAAATTATGGCTGAACTTGACAAAGAAGGAATTGCTTATAATAAGGAAATTCAAATTGGTGTTATGATCGAAACACCAGCTGCAAGTTTAATTGCAGATCTTCTTGCAAAAGAAGCTTCTTTCTTCAGTATTGGAACAAATGATTTAACACAGTATACAATGGCTGTAGACCGTGGAAATGCAAAAGTTGCTTATCTTTATTCTGCTTATAATCCAGCGGTACTTCGTTCGATTAAACGTGTTATTGAATGCGGTAAAGCAGAAGGAATTATGGTTGGTATGTGCGGAGAAGCAGCAAGTGATCCAATGCTAATTCCACTTCTTATTTCTTTTGGCTTAGATGAATTTAGTGTAAGTGCGACTTCTGTCCTTGCCACAAGAAAAACAATTTCTCAGTATACAAAAGAAGAAGCGGATAAAATTGCAGAAGGTGCAATGAAATTAACGACAGAAAAAGAAGTTGCTGAATATTTAAAAGCAAATATTAAATAATAACAATTATTTCTTAATGTGATGATGTGTTATCCCCAACAAATGTTTTCGTTTTCATTTGTTGGGGATTTTTTCATCGTTTACGGAGAAGCAACAAAATGCTATAATTTCCGTAAGAAATTTTTGAAACAGATTTTATATCGTTTTAAAAGAGAAGAAGAGAGGAAATAGTGATGGAAAAAATACAGACAACGTTATTAGCTAGAAATTTTATGAAAGAAGCGATTTGTGAGGGAAGTCTTGTAATTGATGCTACAATGGGAAGAGGATTTGATACCGAATATCTTTGTGAGTTAGTAGGAGAAAAGGGAAAAGTCATTGGATTTGATATTCAAGAAGAAGCATTTTTCAGTACAAAAGAACGTTTAGAGCAGGCTGGATTGTTAAACCGAGCACAATTAATTGTAAAAGGGCATGAATATATGGCACAGTATGCAATAGAACAAAGCGTTTCCGGTATTATGTTTAATTTTGGATATCTTCCAAAAGGCGATCATACCATTAGTACAAGAAAAGAAACGAGTATTCAAGCCATAGAAGCAGGGCTTTCGTTACTAAAAGTAGGTGGAGTCATGAGTTTATGTATTTATCATGGAAAGGATACCGGCTTTGAAGAGCGAGATGCTCTGTTAGAATATTTAAAGCAGATCGATCATAAGAAATATACCGTTATCAAGACTGAGCTTTATAATCGTCCTAATTTTCCGCCGATTTTCGTAGGAATTGTACGTGATAAAGCATAAAAAATAGAGAAAAAGGGTGAGACACACAATCGTTGTGGTTTCACCCTTTTTCTCTTAAAAGGTTCATACATTATAAGAACTTTAAAATTTGCATAAAAAGGAATTGAAAATTTAATTGGATAATCGTTTTAAATGGTCATAAAAGTTTGGATAAGAAATATTGACACAGTCTGCCCCTGTTATCGTTGTTGTACCATCGGCTAATAAGGAAGCAATTGCAAAGCTCATAGCGATGCGGTGATCAAGTTTGCTATCGATTGTTGTGCCATGAAGTGGTTTTCCGCCGCGAATAATCATACCATCTTCTGTCGCTGTAATATCAGCACCCATTGCAGAGAGATTTTTTACCATAACATCAATACGATTGGATTCTTTTACTTTGAGTTCTTGAGCATCTTTAATAACGGTTTCCCCTTCTGCAAAGCAAGCCATAACAGCAATAATTGGAATTTCATCAATTAAGCGAGGAATAATTTCTCCAGAGATCGTAGTTCCTCTAAGAGCACTCGTTTCTACCACTAAATCAGCCACAGGTTCTCCGGTACCAGATTTAATATTTTCTAATGTGATATTGGCACCCATCGCCATGCAGACATCTAAAATTCCAGCACGAGTTGGGTTGATTCCGACGTTTTTAATTCGAATACAAGAATTTGGAACGAGAAGGCCTGCTACAATAAAATAAGCAGCGGAAGAAATATCTCCAGGAACGAGAATTTTTTGACCGTGCAATTGTAATGCAGTGGATACAGAAGCCGTTGTTCCTTTTACAGTAACGGGAACACCAAATTCTTCTAGCATAAGCTCCGTGTGATTGCGAGAGATATAAGGCTCTGTTACACTTGTTGTTCCTTCCGCATAAAGACCTGCTAAAAGGATTGCAGATTTTACCTGAGCAGAGGCAACAGGAGATGTGTAGTTAATGCTAGTTAAAGGTTTTCCTTCAATATGAAGAGGACAACAATCGTTGTTTTTTTCACTTTGAATCGAAGCACCCATTAGAGTAAGTGGTTTTATAATACGACCCATTGGACGTTTTTGGATCGATTCATCTCCGTTTAAAATACTTTTAAATGGCTGTGCGGATAAAATACCAGAGATTAAACGAGTGGTTGTTCCACTGTTTCCTACGTCTAAAATTTGTTTTGGTGCTGTAAGACCATGAAGTCCATTTCCATTGACAAACACCGTAGAACCAGTATTTTTAATAGAAATGCCCATAGCTTTAAAACACTCAATAGTAGAGAGGCAATCAGCCCCTTGTAAAAAGTTATGAATTTCAGTTTTACCAAGAGCCAAGGAGCCCAACATAACGGCACGGTGGCTAATGGATTTATCGCCAGGGATATGTACTTCTCCCTTTAAAGATTGAACGGATTGGAATTCCATAATTAAGTTCTCCTTTTGTATCTAAAATAATTGTCATAAAATATTGTGATATTGTTGTTTTAATGAATAAAATGTAAATAATATGAATAAAAATTCAACATGTATCATCATACCATAAGAGAAGATTAAGCGCAATCCTTATCGTTTATAAACGATAAAGTTATATTTCTCCAAGATATCACTTGCTTTATTCGAAGATGTTTCATCATAAAAAGCTATCTTTAAAGCTCCTTCTTCGTATTCGCGGCTATGAATAATTCCAATATTTTTAATGCTAATACCGTTAGAACCGAGTAAAGTAGTAACAACAGCAAGGACGCCTGGTTGATCGGCCACATCTACATAAATTTCATACTGTTTGTGAATGACGCCGACACCACCTTCTGGAAGAGAATCTCGATATTCCCTTGCGGTGTCAAAGAAACGAAAGAGAGCTTGCTCATCTTTTGCTAGAATCGCTTGTTTCACTTCTTCAATAGAAGCTTGAAACTTCGTTAATTGTTCCAAAATATTATTGGGATTGCTTAAAAGAATGTGTTGCCAAACCGTAGGAGAGGAGGAAGCGATTCTTGTAATGTCTCGAAACCCGCCTGCAGCTAATTTTTTAAATAATCCATCTTTCGTATCTTCGTTTCTTGCTAAGTTTACCAAAGAGGCTGCTACCACATGAGGAACATGGCTAATAGCAGAAGTGACCCAATCGTGATAATCAGATGAAAACTCAATGGGAAGAGCGCCCAAAGCTTTTATAAAAGCAGAAAAATTTTCAACCTTTGTTTGGGAAACCGATTCCGATGGAGTAATAAAATAATATGCATTTTCAATTAATCGATCCTTTGAGGCAAGATAACCAGACTTTTCAGAACCAACCATTGGATGACCGCCGATAAATTGTTCAGATAGCCCTTCTTCTTTTATGGCTTTATCAATATCTGTTTTTACGCTTCCAACATCTGTTAAAATACAATCTTTGGAAAGAAATTGTTTTAAGGTAGGTAAGTATTCAATATTATAATGTACAGGTGCGCATAAAAATAAATAATGACAGTTTGACAGTTCTTTCGTAGGAGCAGAAAGGGGCGTGTTTACAATTCCTTCTTTTACTGCTCGTTCTAATGCACTATTATCTGTATCAAATGCTAAGATATGACAGTCTGGAAAAACTCTTCGTGCTGCTTTTGCAATGGAACCGCCGATGAGCCCAAATCCTAGAAAGCCTAAAATAAGCTGATTTTGCATGATTATTTCACCTCGTTTGTATTTTTTTAGAAGTTAGAATAGTTTCTTTTCCAGTATACTGGCAGTTATTTGAAATGTCAATAATCTATTGCGTTAAAGTGAAAAAGTTTCGAATAAATGATAAAAATGTTGTATATTTTCAATAAAATACTTGTAAAATGAAAAAGAATTTAGTAAAATATTACTATAGTTGATCTCGACTAAATATAACAGCATTGGAGGAGCTATTTATGAACGTGTATACTTCAAAGGATATTAGAAATGTAGTAATTCTTGGGCATGGTGGCTGTGGAAAGACAACCTTAATAGAAGGAATTGCTTATACAGCAGGCCTAATTAGCCGAATGAAAACCGTTGAAGAAGGCGGAACTGTCAGTGATTTCGATAAAGAAGAAATCAAGCGCAAGTTTTCTATTCAAACAACAATGCTTCCCGTTGAATGGGAAGGGGTAAAAATCAATTTTTTAGATACTCCAGGTTTCTTTGATTTTTGTGGTGAAGTGCATGAAGCGTTAAGTGTAGCAGATGCGGCTGTTATTGTCGTTTCAGGCAAGTCTGGAGTGGAGGTTGGAACATTAAAAGCATTTGAGTTCTGTAAACGATATCAAATACCAAGTCTTGTATTTGTAACGGATATGGATGATGATAATGCAAACTTCATGAAAATTGTCAATTCGTTAAAGGAAAAATATGGAAACGTAATTGCTCCGTTTTATCTTCCTATTTATGAAAATGAAAAGTTTGTCGGATTTAACAATATTGTAAAAATGGCAGGTCGAATTTTCAAAGAAGATGGAAGCTTTGTCGATAGCGATACAGTTTCTGTTATGGATGATAATTTAATTACTTGTCGTAATATGTTATTAGAAGCAGTAGCAGAGACTAGTGAAGAATATATGGAGCGCTATTTTGATGGAGATACTTTTACCCAAGAAGAAATTACAGATGCTTTGAGAGAAAATGTAATTGATGGAACGATTATTCCGGTATTAATGGGTTCTGGCATTATGACTTATGGAATTCGTATGTTACTTTATTGCATTCGAAAATACCTACCTGCTCCAGAGAAAGAGAGTAAGACATTAGTCGGTTCCTTTGTAAAGACAGAAGAGCCATATGCAGCGGATTATGATGAGGAGAAACCAGTATCTGCTTATATCTTTAAGACGTTGATGGATCCATTTATTGGTAAATATTCATTCTTTAAAGTTTGTTCTGGGGTTATTCGTTCAGATGATACCTTATACAATGTCAATAAAGAGGTAGAAGAGCGATTAGGAAAACTCTACGTATTTCGTGGAAAAGAAGCGATAGAGGTAAAAGAACTCCATGCAGGGGACATTGGTGCAGTAGCAAAATTAAGTGAAACGAAAACAGGAGATACCTTGACAGTAAAAGGAAATCCGATTCAGTTTGAACAAACTTATCATCCAATTCCTTATACTTTTATGCGCTATGTCGCAAAGACAAAGGGAGATGAAGATAAAATATCAGTTGCTCTTCATAAATTGATGGATGAAGATTTGACACTTCGTGAAGTCAATGATAAAGAAAATCATCAAACACTTTTATATGGCATTGGGGAACAACAATTAGAAGTTGCTGTTAGTAAGTTATTCAATCGTTATAAAGTAGAAGTCGAGTTAATCAAACCGAAAGTTGCGTATAAAGAAACTATACGTAAAAAAGTAAAAGTGCAAGGAAAATATAAAAAACAATCTGGTGGGCATGGACAATATGGGGATGTACATATGGAATTTGAGCCATCTGGAGATTTAGAAAAACCATACGTATTTGAAGAAAAGATTTTTGGTGGTGCTGTTCCAAAAAATTATTTCCCAGCAGTGGAAAAAGGAATTCAAGAAAGTTGTTTAAAAGGTCCATTGGCAGGTTATCCCGTGGTTGGTATTAAAGCTACTTTAGTGGATGGTTCCTATCATCCTGTGGATTCATCTGAAATGGCGTTTAAGATGGCTGCTATTACCGCTTTTAAAAATGGTATTATGGAAGCTCAGCCTGTGCTTCTTGAGCCGATTATGTCCATTAAAGTTGTTGTAAATGACACCCAAACAGGCGATGTTATGGGAGATTTAAATAAGAGAAGAGGCCGTGTTCTTGGTATGAATCCATATGAAGATGGAAGACAAGAAATTATTGCGGATATTCCGATGTCAGGACTCATTGGATATTCTACCGTGCTTCGTTCTATGACGGGAGGCAGTGGAGAATATTCTTATGGATTTAGTCGGTATGAGCAGATGCCAAGTGATGTGCAGACAAAGATTTTAGCAGAGATTGAATCTGAAAAAAATGAGAAACGCTGAAAAAAGCGGGGGAGGGAATTTTTCTTCCCCGCTTTTCAAGCGATTTTCTCATTGTTTACACAAAGACAACGAGCCAAATAGCGAGTTTCTTATCGTTATGAAGGGGACTTGTGAAAAGCGTTCAAAGTGCTTTTTGTCATGGTAAGGGGGTTCAGATAGAAACAAGAAATAGGGTATAGTCATTGTCTAAAAGAAACCAAGGTATGTTATACTATAGGGTAAAAGAAATTATTGGATAATAGTAAGAAGAGAGAGCGAAAGAGGAAATAAGAGATGAAGTATTTTCTAGAGAATCAAAGAAGAAAAGAAGGGAGAAGTTCCATTGTAGAAAAAGCTATTCAATTTGCTACAAAGGCACATGAAGGTCAGGTGAGAAAGGGAGTGGCAGTACCCTATATTTTTCATCCTATGGAAGTAATGGAAATTGTATCTGGCATGACGACAGACGAAGAAGTGATTGCAGCAGCTGTTCTACATGATACATTAGAGGATTGTAAAACTGTGACAGAAGAAATTCTAGAAGAAGAATTTGGAGCAAGAATCACAAGTTTTATTAAAGCAGAAAGTGAAGATAAAAGTAAAACGTGGTTAGAGAGAAAATCTTCTACTATTTTACATTTGAAAATTGAACATCGCAGAGAAGTTAAAATGATTGCTCTTGCGGATAAATTATCAAATATTCGCTCTATGGCAAGGGATTACGAATCATTAGGGGAGCAAATTTTTACTTGTTTTAATCAAAAAGATCCTTCCAAAATTGCATGGTACTATCGAAAATTACAAGAAGCAATGGTGGAGTTTCAAGGAAGTAAGGAGTATGAAGAGTATTGTTATTTAGTGGAAAAAGTTTTTGAAGGGAAATAGAAAGGAGGGAATTGTAAAACCTTTACAAAGTAGGAAATATTGTCTATAATAAGGTGACAGGAGGTAGAGATATGGAGAAAATTAGAAAGAGACTATTGAGTCTTATTATGACATGTGTTGTTGTACTTTCTTTAATAGCACCAGTTACTGGGGGATTACAGGAAGTACAAGCGGGTTCCCCATATTACATACAGGTAAATAAAAATACCAATGTAGTAACTGTTTATAAGAATAAAGTCAATGGAGTATATCAAAATCCGGTGAAAGCATTTATTTGCTCTGTCGGATATTCAACTCCAGTTGGCACTTTTAAAACCCCTGCTAAATACCGTTGGCATACATTACAGGGACCTTCTTATGGACAATATTGTACCAGAATTTATGGAGGATATTTATTCCATTCCGTATGGTATTATGAAAATGGAAAAAACGATACGGTATCTGTAGCACAATACAATAAATTGGGACAGACAGCTTCTCATGGATGCGTTCGTTTAACGGTTGCAGATGCGAAATGGATCTACGATAATTGTCCTCTTGGAACAGAAGTAAAAATTATTAATGGTACATCAAAAAACGATCCACTTGGAAAACCAGAAGCGTTAAAGCTGAATACAAAAAATAAGATGGATTGGTGTCCAACGGATCCGGATCCAAGAAATCCATATGCAAAGAAAAGTCCACAAATTACAGGAGCTAAAAATAAAACGGTTCAGTTAGGGGACAAAGTTGACTTAGAAGAAGGAGTCAATGCTTATGACACCGCAGGCAATAATATTACAAGTAAGCTAAATGTAAGCGGTAAAGTGAATACAAAAAAAATAGGAACTTATAAAGTTACCTATTCCGTTGTGGATGCCATTAAGCGCACAGCGAAAAAGACCGTTAATGTAAAGGTTGTAGATAACAGTACAGTCGTTATTTCTGCTAAGAGCCAGAAGGTTCAGTTAGGAACTAAGTTTGATCCATTAAAAGGAGTAACTGCAAAAACAAAGGCTGGTACAAATCGTACTTCTACATTAAAAGTAAGTGGTAAAGTAAATACTGATAAAGTGGGAACTTATAAACTTACCTATTCCGCAAAGAAAATGAATGGTAAGACAGTGAAGAAGACAGTTACGATTACCGTTGGAGATTATAAGAAGCCAGTATTAAGTGGTGTAAAAAATAAGACGATTTATACAACGGATATACCAGAAGGAGAAACTCTAGATTTATTAGAAGGAGTAACTGCAAAAGCCACAAATGGTAAAGATTTAACAAGTCGAATTAAAGTAACTGGTACCGTAAATCCACATAAAGCAGGTCAATATAAGGTAACATACTCTGTAACAAATGATTCAAAACTCACGACAAAGAAAACAATTACAATTACAGTAAAAGAAAGAAAATTTGTAGAGTTAAAAGGAATTCAAAATCTAGAAGTCACTTATCAGCCAGAGGCTTCCATAGAGGAAAAAGAAGCCTTAGTAAAAGAGCAAGTATTAGAGCAAGTGACAGGATATATTCTAGGAGAAGAACAATCCGATGATGTGTTAGAAGTAGCAATGGAACAAGTAGAAGAAGATTATTACTTAGTAACGATTACATTGGATGATGGACAGGGACATACGTTAGAAGGTCAGCTTTATGCTACGTTAATCGTAGAACAATAAAAGAACTTTGCTTTGTTTAGAAAAAAGAGGGGAAGAAATTTCCCTCTTTTTTTCTGCAGAAAAATTTGTTTTCTACCCTATATGATTAAGATAGGTTCGAGTAGTTTTCTTATCATTCTCAAAGTTAAAATCTTGACACCAAGTAATAATTATGTTACAGTTACAAAGAATAATAAATGAAGAAATAAATAGAAATACGAAGAAGAGGAATAGTAAACTTTTGAAACTGAAAAGAGAGCTGTCGGTTGGTGTAAGACAGAGAGGGAAAAAAGTTGAACTCGCCTTGGAGTAAGGTACTGAAGAAATAAGATTTTGTGTAGGTATTCTCGGAACCCAACCGTTATCGTGGGAGAAATAATAAGTGCATGTTTTTCATGAATTAGAGTGGTACCGCGTAAGCGAAATTGAACCTTGCGTCTCTATAAATCGATTTATAGAGGTGGAAGGATTTTTTTATTCTATAGGAAATTCCTCGCAAGCGAGTCATTCTATAGAATAAAAAAGCACTACGTGCGAACCATGCGCAGCGAGCAAAGAAGATAATTTGCGTGAAAGGCATAAGTCAGGCGGAAGTGCTTGCACTTACATCTGACGTTGCCCACGAACGTGAGAAATTCGCAAAGCGTATTTCTCACTGTATGCTTCGCAAACTGCTCGCGGGTGATAAAGTGTGCATTGGATAGAAGTAACTAAAAGTCATTAGGAGTGTGTAATGCACACTTTGCTATATTAATATTAATGGAGGAAAAGATTATGGCTACACCATACAACCATAAGGCCATTGAGAAAAAATGGCGTAAATATTGGGAAGAACACCCTGTAAATGTAGATGATGGAACAAAACCAAAATACTATTGTCTTGATATGTTTCCTTATCCATCTGGAAGCGGACTTCATGTCGGTCACTGGAGAGGATATGTAATTAGTGATGTTTGGAGCCGTTATAAAATGCTCCAAGGATATTATTTAATTCATCCAATGGGATGGGATGCGTTTGGACTTCCAGCAGAAAACTATGCGATTAAAATGGGCGTTCATCCTGCAGTATCAACAGCGGAAAACATTAAAAATATTAAACGTCAGATCAATGAAATTGAAGCAATTTATGATTGGGATCGTGAAGTGAATACAACGGATCCAGAATTTTACAAATGGACACAGTGGATTTTTGTAAAAATGTTTAAAGCAGGACTTGCTTATGAAAAAGAATTCCCAATTAACTGGTGTCCATCTTGTAAAACAGGTCTTGCAAACGAAGAAGTTGTCAATGGTTGTTGTGAACGCTGTGGAACAACCGTTACAAAGAAAAATTTAAGACAATGGATGTTAAGAATTACAAAATATGCTGATCGTTTATTAGATGATTTAGATAAGCTCGATTGGCCAGCAAAAGTTAAGAAAATGCAGGCAGATTGGATTGGAAAGAGCCATGGTGCAGAAATTGATTTTAAAGTAGAGGGAAAAGAAGAAACTGTAAAAGTTTACACAACAAGACCAGATACTTTATATGGTGCAACTTTCATGGTATTAGCACCAGAACATGAATTAGCATTAAAACTTGCGACTCCAGAACAAAAAGAAGCAGTAGAAGAATATATCGAACGTTCTTCTATGATCTCAAATGTGGATCGTATGCAGAGCAAAGAAAAAACTGGTGTGTTTACTGGAAGTTATGCGATTAATCCATTAAACAATGCACTTGTTCCAATTTGGTTATCCGATTATGTACTTGCCGATTATGGTACAGGAGCGATTATGTGTGTACCAGCTCATGATGATCGTGACTTTGAATTTGCGAAGAAATTTGATCTTCCAATTATTCAAGTTATCGCAAAAGATGGCGTGGAAATTGAAAATATGACAGAAGCTTATACAGAACCAGGCGTTATGATCAATTCAGGGGAATTTAATGGAATGAAATCAGAAGACGCAAAACGTGATGTTCCACAGATGTTAGAATCTCGTGGTATCGGTAAAGTGACAACAAACTATAAGCTTCGTGACTGGGTATTCTCAAGACAACGTTATTGGGGAGAACCAATTCCAATTGTTCACTGTCCACATTGTGGAGCGGTTCCAGTTCCAGAAGATCAACTTCCATTAACACTTCCAGAAGTGGATAAATATGAACCAACTGGTACAGGGGAATCTCCACTTGCGGGAATTGAAGAATGGGTGAATACAACTTGTCCACATTGTGGAGCTCCTGCAAAGAGAGAAACAAATACAATGCCTCAATGGGCAGGTTCTTCTTGGTATTTCTTACGTTATGTGGATAATAAAAATAAAGAAGAATTAGTATCAAGAGAAAAAGCGGATAAATATCTTCCTGTAGATATGTATATTGGAGGAGTTGAACATGCCGTTCTCCATTTATTATATTCTAGATTTTATACAAAATTCTTAAATGATATCGGCGTTATCGACTTTGATGAGCCATTCCATAAATTATTTAACCAAGGTATGATTACTGGTAAAAATGGAATTAAGATGAGTAAATCAAAAGGAAATGTTGTATCTCCAGATGATTTAGTAAGAGATTATGGTTGTGATTCTTTAAGAATGTATGAATTGTTTGTTGGACCACCAGAACTTGATGCAGAATGGGATGATAGAGGAATCGATGGAGTTTATCGTTTCTTAAATCGTTTCTATGCTATGGTGCAAGACAATAAAGATAAAAATGTACAAGCAAGTAAAGAGTTAGTAAAAGAAAGACATAAAATGGTCTATGACATCACAACACGTCTTGAAAGCTTTAGCTTAAATACGGTTGTATCTGGTTTTATGGAACACAATAATAAGTTAATTGAGCTTACAAAAAATGGTGGAGTGGATAAAGAAACTCTAAATACAGCTGTTATTTTATTAGCACCATTTGCACCACATATGGCAGCAGAACTTTGGGAAGAATTAGGAAATAGTGATGGCGTATTTGAACAAAAATGGCCAACTTATGATGAAGAAGCGATGAAAGATGATGAAGTGGAAATCGCAGTTCAGATCAAAGGAAAAACAAAATGCACAGTAACAATTCCAGCAGATGCGGATAAAGATAGTGCAATTCAAGCGGCAAAAGAAGCGCTTGGAGATAAATTAGTCGGCGATATTGTGAAGGAAATTTATGTTCCTGGAAGAATCGTAAATATCGTTGTAAAGTAAAACAAAGAATGAAATAAATAGAGATAAGACTGCATCTTTTTGAAAAGATAACGAAAAGGTGCAGTTTTTCTGCGAAAAGGTTTCATGGTTGAAATAAATTTAGAGATGAGGAAATAACAAATGAAGACATATCAACTAAAGATTATGATTAAAAATTCAAAGCCACCTGTTTGGAGAAGATGTGTAGTTCCTTCTGGAATCACTTTTGAAACACTGGCAAATATTTTAAATATCGTTATGGGATGGTCTGGAAAATCAGAATCCGAATTTGAATTTTTCCATCGTAAACTATACCTTGCTAGTCAGGAACAGGAAGGAAGAAAAGGTGAATTTTTAAATAAAAAAGAAACAATCATTGATTCTTTTTTAGAAGAAGAAGAGTGGTTTACTTTTACCTATTGTATGGAAGAAGCTTGTCAACACCGTGTTACAATTGAAGAAGTAACAGAAGGAGAAGAAAAAGCAACAGTATTAAAATTTAAAGGAAACTGCTTTGACGAAAATGGTGAAGCAGCAAAAGAATATGATATCGATGCTGTAAATCAACAGTTAAGCCAGATTTCTTTCGTAGAGGAAAACAAAGAAGAAAAAGCAGCGGAAGAAGGAAAGGAAACATCAGAAAAAGAAGCTGGATTAGAAGGACAATTCCATTTAGTGATGGAACAGCTTTTTACTCAGATGGCAAAAGCGGAAAATGGAGAGATTAATCAACAATTTTTAAGAAGAAATGCTAGCACAGCTGCTGCGATGACAAGAAGAAATGTGAAAAAAATCTATCCAAACGATCCTTGTATTTGTGGTAGCGGTAAAAAATATAAACATTGCTGTAAAGGAAAATAAAGGAGGAACTTATGCGTCAGACAACGCTTTGTTATTTAGAAAAAGATGATTGTTATTTAATGCTTCATCGAATTTATAAAAAACAAGATATTAATAAGGATAAATGGATTGGTGTTGGTGGGAAATTTGAATACGGAGAAGCGCCAGAAGAATGTCTTCTTCGAGAGGTAAAAGAAGAGACAGGACTCACCTTGTTACAATACCAATTGCGTGGAATTTTAACCTTTGTGTCTGATATGCAAGAGCCAGAATATATTTTTCTTTATACATCCAATCAATTTGAAGGAACATTAAAAGAATGTGAAGAAGGGGCTCTTACATGGGTTCCAAAAGAGAAGATAGAGGAACTGAATTTGTGGGAAGGGGATAAAGAAATGTTTCGTCTATTAGAGGAAAGAGAGCAACTTTTCTCTTTGAAATTAGAATATAAAGGGGATAGTTTAATAAAAGTAACAGAATTGTCGCCTTATAAAAAATAGAGATAAAAAAGACCATTATCGAGTTGTTGTAAAGCAAAATAGAATGAAGTATAATGATTTCTAGAAAGTTTTGCTTTGCAGCAACTTTTTTATATGATTTATATACTTCGTTTTTTACGAAAGGTGAAAGAGTTTTTTATGTTTTTTATAAAAATCAAGAAAGAAGTGAATTTCTGTGAAAAAGATCCTATGTAGAAAAAATATTATAATTTTTATCCTTTTTGTCGTGCTGTACTATATAATAGGTGCTCTCGTACCATTTATGTTTCATCCGAAGGCAACGATCAGTGATGCGGGTAAAAAAGCGGTGGAACTTGTAAAAACAGCAAAAGAAAATCCTGATAGCGGACAAAAGGCAACCATATTAGAAACAAGTAATGATGCATTAGACGCTCGATTGCAGATTTTGGAACAAGCAAAGGAGAAAATTATATTATCCACTTTTGATATTCGTTCAGGAAAGAGCACAGATGATGTTTTTGCAGTTTTAAATGCCGCTGCAAATCGAGGGGTGAAAATAGAAATTCTCGTAGATGGAATGTCTGTCTTTACCCATATGAAGTCAGATCCGATGTTTTATGCACTTGGAGAAAATGAAAATATTAGATTTTTAACCTATAATAAACCAAATATTTTGAAACCGTGGACGTTTAATGGAAGACTTCATGATAAGTATATTGTTGTGGATGATCAGATCTTATTAGCGGGAGGAAGAAATACTTTTGATTATTTTCTTGGAGAATATAATTTAAAAAATTTAAGCTATGATAGAGAATTTTTATTATACGATACAAATGAAGTGAAAAAACAAGAAGGAAGCGCAATTGCACAAGTAGAAGACTATTATGAAACGGTAAAACAGTTAGATACGGTTACAACTGTTTATGAAGAAAGACCTTTTTATGTAAAAAAAGAAGAGGTAGTAAAGGCAAGACAAAAGTTAGAATCTCATTATCAAGAGATAAAAGAGGAAAAGAAAGATTTATTTTTGAAAGAAAATAGTTATGAGAAAAAAACAGTGCCAGTAGGGCGCGTCATTCTTTTAACAAATCCAACTGGAATTTTAGCAAAGAGGCCTGTTCTTTATTATGATTTAATTGCTATGATGGAAGAGGCAAAAAAAGAAGCCTATATTCACACGCCATATGTTGTATTGAGTAAAGATATGAAAGAGAAGATGACAAACCTTTGTGAAAATGGTGTTCCAATAAAAATGCAAGTAAATTCCATTGCGGTTGGTGATAATGTAATGGCATCGTCTGACTATCTCCTTCGTAGAAAAGATGTTTTAGAAACGGGAGTTTCTTTATATGAATTTCAGGGAGAGCGTTCTTCTCATGGAAAATCTCTTTATATTGATGATGCTGTTAGTGTCATTGGTTCTTTTAATTTTGATATGAGAAGTGCCTATTTGGATACGGAAACTATGTTTGTACTAGAGGGAAAAGAGTTCACAAATTTATTAAAAGATAACATTCATAGGATGGAAGAACAATCAATTAGAGTGACAAAAGAGAATCAATATGAACAGCAAAATGATGTAAAAGAGGCAGAAATTTCAAAAGAAAAATATGCATTATATAGGATAACTTCCATTGTATTCCAGTTAATTCGTTATTTAATTTGACAAAAAAAGTGAAAAAGATACTAGAAAAAATTGTCATTAATTTATCAAAGTTTTCTTGCGCATACTAAGAGAATCAAGTATAATACAATTGCAAGTAATAAGAAAGCTTTTTTGAAAAGCAAAGTTTCTATAAAAGTTTTTAAATGGGGAAATGGTGTAATAAAAGAAGGTAATGTTTGAACGAGGGAAAAAATATAAAAGGAACCAACATTTAGGAGGTAGAATATGAAACCATTTGCCAGTGAAATTTGGAGAAGCGATATGGATCGCTTTAAAGAGGCAACAGAACAATTTTATAACAAAGAATTATCAGCAAAAGATTATAAGGGAATCTCAGGCGGATATGGAAGTTATGCTCAAAGAGGTGGAGAATCTAGTATGCTTCGCCTTCGTTTACAGGGTGGAAGAATTACAAAAGAGAAACTCCGTTTTTTAGTACACTCTATTGAAAAACATAAAGTAAATAAAATTCATTTTACAACTTGTCAAACTATTCAATACCATAACTTAAAGCCAGCGGCAATTTATGCAATTATGGATCAGGCTTTGAATTATGGTATTGTAACAAGAGGAGGCGGTGGAGATTTTCCTCGTAACGTGATGGTATCTCCATTATCTGGTGTAGAACAAGGTGAGTATTTTGATGTTATGCCATATGCAGAAGAAGCAGGTGCTTATTTAATGGCATTTATTAAAACAGTAAAACTGCCTAGAAAATTAAAAGTTGGTTTTACAAACTCCGATAATAATGCAACTCATGCCACTTTCCGAGATCTTGGGTTTGTGGCAAGACCAGATGGAAAATTCGATGTTTATAGTGCAGGTGGACTTGGAAATAATCCAAAGCTCGGTGTAAAAGTGGCAGAAGCCGTAGAACCATCAAAAATCCTTTATTACATTAAGGCTATGGTGAAAACTTTTGTGGCCTATGGAAACTATGAAAACCGTGGAAAAGCAAGAACTCGTTATATGCAAGATTCTCTTGGAGTTGAAGAATATGTACAAGCATATCAAAAGAAATTACAAGAAGTTATGCAAGAGGAAATGAATTTAGATATTACTGTTACTCCATACGAAGTGAAAAAACAGCCAGATGGTGTTCGTGTTGTTGGAAAACGTGTAATACCACAAAAACAAGAAGGACTTTATGCAGTACTGTATCACCCAATTGGGGGAACTCCAGATCCTATGAAGTTAAGAAAACTCTATGACTTGATCAAAGATATGGATGAAGTAGAACTTCGTCTTTCACCAGATGAAGGGATGTATATTATCAATTGTAATGGTTCCGAAGCGGAAAAAGTATTAAAAGCAACAGCCGATTCAGGAGAAACATTATTTGAAACATCTGTTTCTTGTATTGGAGCTTCTATTTGTCAAATTGGTGTAAGAGATTCACAAGGATTATTACAAAAATTAGTGGAAATGGAACGTGAAAATGGTTTTGCAGACGGTGTCCTTCCCAAAATTCATATTTCTGGATGTCCATCTTCTTGTGGAACTCACCAAATTGGAGCTCTTGGATTCCATGGTGGAGTAAAACTTATTGATAAAGTTCCACATCCAGCATTTACTCTTCATATTAACGGTTGTGAAGAAAAAGGAAAAGAGCAAATTGGTGAAAAAGTTGGAGTTATGTTAGAAGAAAGTATTCCAGAATTTTTAAAAGCTCTTGGAAAAACAATTGAAGCAGCAGGAACAACCTATGAAGAATGGATAAAAGACCATCAAGATACATTAAGACAGTTAGCTGAAAAATATTTAGCATAATAGAAAGTCGTCTTGTGTAAAAAGCATTAGATAAAGTTTGAAATACGTATGCCCCTGTTCTATTAGATAGCTTAAATGATAAGTATCTAGTAGAAAGGGGCATTTTTATCTTATAAAGTTCCTCGCAAAGCGAGCCACTCTATAAGATAAAAATGCACACGATATTCTCTTGACTCCTACATTACGTAATAGTTTATAGTAATATTACAATTTAAGTGCAAAAAGCCCATTCCTTTAGGGGTGGGATGAAAAGCACTATTTATTTTAATTTTTTTGTGTATGTTTTTCTTTGTTTTGTACATATTATATGCTATACTTATAATATGGAAAATAATTATAGACATACAAACACAACTGTATCTTTGATAAATTATCATTTTGTATTTTGTCCTCGATACAGAAGAAAGATTTTTCTAATACCTAAAGTAGAACAACGATTTAAAGAACGGGTTAAATTAAAATGTAAGGAGTTAGAAATAGAAATTATCGCTATTGAATGCGACAAAGACCACTCTCATAATCAAAAAGTATGTAGAGAATCAAAAGAAAAGATA
>DVIZ01000107.1 GCA_018710905.1 Candidatus Scybalomonas excrementigallinarum
GGTATCAGAAAAATCTTTCTTCTGTATCTAGGACAAAATACAAAATGATAATTTATCAAAGATACTGTTGTGTTTGTATGTCTATAATTATTTTCCATACTATAAGTATAGCATATAATATGTACAAAACAAAGATAAACATACACAAAAAAATAAAATAAATAGTGCTTTCATCCCACCCCTAAAGGAATGGGCTTTTCGCACTTAAATTGTAAACTCTATCAAATCTTTTTGTTCAGCAATTGACCAAAAGTTTCTCTTATGTTATACTCCATTTACAAACTTTGCTAAAAAAGTAAGATAAAAATTAACAAATGTGAAAAGGCATTCTTATAAACTTTTCACATCGGCACAAATACTCCTGTTTGCCACCGGGTAAACAGAAAAAAGTATCTGGACATATACCCGTAGGTCTTTGGAGGTATGTGTTTAGGTACTTTTTTTAGCGATATTGACTTTTATTAAATTAGGATGAGGTGTTACTATGAAATCATTAAAACAAGAATTTTCCAAATACGTATGTTTTAACATTTTAGGAATGTTAGGTCTTTCCTTCTATATTTTAGCAGATACTTATTTTATTTCTGCAAAATTAGGAAGTGTTGGTCTTACTTCTTTAAATATTGCTATTCCTGTTTATAGCCTAATTAGCGCTCTTGGGATTATGATTGGAATTGGTGGTTCTACTCGGTATAGTATTTATCAATCCCAACAACACCAAGAACGAGCAAACCAAATGTTTACTTTCTCCATTTTACTAGGAGTAATTCTTGGTATTTGTTTTCTTCTCATTGGTATCTTTTGCTCCAATCCTATTGCTTATATGCTCGGTGCAAGAGAAGAAATATTACCAAACACAAGTATGTATTTAAAAACGATTATGAGCTTTGCTCCTTTTTTTCTTTTAAATAATATATTCATCGCCTATATTCGAAATGATTTTGCCCCAAGACTATCCATGATAGCAATGCTAACAGGAAGTTTTTCCAATATTATTTTAGACTATGTCTTTATGTTTCCTCTGAATATGGGAATGTTTGGTGCTGCCTTTGCAACAGGGCTTTCTCCTGTCATCAGCTTATTGATCTTGATGAGTCATTTTTTCAATCCAAAGCATCAACTCCATTTTCATTTTCAAAGAAACTGTATCTCTTTTTCCGCATTACGCAGTATTATCTCCCTTGGAATTTCTTCCTTTATCAACGAATTTTCTTCGGGAATCGTTCTGATCATTTTTAACTTATTGATCCTAAAATATACTGGAAATACTGGTATTGCCGCCTATGGAATCGTTGCAAACCTTTCCTTAATTTCTGTTGCTGTATTTACAGGAATCGCGCAGGGAAGTCAGCCACTCATTAGTTCTTATTATGGAAAAGGGGATTCTCTTTCTGTAAGAAAGCTCTATTCTTTCTCTTGTATTACAGCTTTTATCCTTGGGGTTTTCATTGTTCTTGGTGTTTATCTTTTTACGGATCCATTGATCGCCATCTTTAACAGTGAACAAGATGAACAACTTAGAACCCTTGCCTTTACTGGGCTTCGCCTTTATTTCATCGGATTCTTTTTTGCTGGTATTAACATCGTTTCTACCGCTTGGTTTAGTGCCGTAGAACAAGCAAAGAAAGCCTTTATTTTATCCTTTTTCCGAGGGGCAATTGGTATTATCGCAGTAGTTATCCTTCTCTCCTCTGTCCTTCATATGACAGGAATCTGGATCGCATTTCCAACAACGGAATTACTGTGTACGATTCTTTGCTTTTTCTTCTTATACCAATATAAAAAAAGTTTATAAAAAATCAGCTCGCCATTCCAACAAATGGCGAGCTTTTTTTGACTTCTGGAATGTTTGCCACTGGCACAAGTTCTGTATTATGGAAGACAAATGGAATATCAGAGCAATGCCATGCTGTTTTATTATGCTCCCATTTTCTTATATCTTCTCATATCCCCACAGTGAAGACTTTTATTTCTATCTATTTTTCTTGCTCTCTATTTCTCTTTCATCGCTTATATCGTCTTGTTCTCTCATCGGAAATAACTCCTTCAAAATTCATACCATATCCAAAATCATAACGGTGACCTTCACTATCTTCATAACATTCCATATCAAATGCCACATCTTCGTCTTGATTTTCTACCGTTTCCATATTCCTTGGCAACTGAATTGGCAACAGTCCAATTGGATTAAATTTTCCAGTAACTACATCAAGTACGGCTTCTGGCTGCACTCCATAGTCAACTAACAATGCATCTGCATATGGTTCTACTTCTGCCATAACCATTGGATTTTTTAACGAAATGGATACAACTACTGGTTTTTTTCCCATTTGTTCTTTTGTTCGAATCACCAAATCCAAATCTTCTTCATTGGCAGCCGTATTTTTCTTTCCTTTGTAGCTTCGGTTTGTAAAGTTTTCTAATGGATCTCCTCCTGCAATACTAACCGCTCTTGCATTTTTTGCTTCATACGGGCGATATTGCAACGTAATTGGCACGTATCCATTTCCTCCTTGTTCCCTGTCTTTTGGATCGTATCCTACGGATATCGGAGATTCAATCAAGCAGAGAGCAAAATCTGCTTCTTCCGGTGTCATAACCACTGTAAAATAGTTTGTCGCATAGCGTTTTCCAGCTGGTTCTACTTCTTCATCGTTTGTATAAGCACTCATAAAATTTAGATATGGACGAATATGACGATTTGGAATATAAACCTTTAACCCTTCTTTTACTGGTAATATACTGTTTTTATTTTTTAATAAGGTAATCGATTTTAGCTGAGATTCATATCCTTTTTCTACGAATTCTTGACACCCAACCGTCTTTAAAGACTGTTCCAAGTCAAGATATGGATTCTCAAACAATCCTGTGCGGAAAATATTTAACAACAAACGATAAGCAGAGCGTTCAAATCGCTTACGCATAACTTCTTCTCCATATTTCGCACAACCCATCTGATAGGCTTCCAATACTGGTTCTACATCATTGTTCCCTCCAAATTGATCCACACCTGCTTCCAACGCCTTTAGATGGCGTTCTCCCTCGTTAAGACTTTCAACACCCCAACATTTTCCAGCAAACTCTTCCTCCGTCTTGCCGATATCATGGGTAATTTCCCAGTCGGTACATACAACACCATCGTATCCAAGTTCTTCTCTTAACAAATCTTGAATCAAATATTTATTATAGGCATTTCCCACATTTTCCCCATATTTTTTATCAATTCCATATGAAACCGTATAATATGGCATAACAGCACTCGCTTTTTTCGTACCATCCTCTAACGAAAACGCCCCTTCTGTAAATGGTTTTAAATGTTCCGCAAAATTATTTCCTGGATAAACGGCATATTTTCCATAGGCATAATGAGCATCTCTTCCGGCTTCACAAGGTCCGCCTCCTGGAAAGTGTTTGACCATTGTATTGACACTATCTTTTCCCCATCCATCTTTTGTTCCTTTTGTCGTTTGGAATCCATCACAATACGCTTTTGTCATCGCAATCGTCATATCCGTATGTTCTCCAAACGTATCGGCAAACCGCATCCATCTTGGCTCCGTTGCTAAGTCAATCTGAGGTGAGAGTGCCGTTGTAATTCCTAATGCACGATATTCTTTTGCACCGATTTCTCCAAATTCTTTTACTGCATCCACATCAAATGCGGCAGTTAATCCAATTCCATTTGCCCATTTGGAAATCGGCTCACCTGTCACTCCCATATATTCTGCTGTAGAGCCTACCCCATGTCTTGGATCGGTACTATTGTTAATCGGAATTCCATATCCTGAACTTTCTGCTAATGCCTGTATGTTGTTATTCCAGCGAACTGCTGTTTCGGTATCCTCTAACTTCATAACAAGTACATGACGCACTCTAATCCTTTACAATGAATTCCTTTTGCTGATCCGTTAAATCCCATGGATTTACTTTACTTTCATCAAAAGCTTTTCCATCATATGTTCCTCCAAATACTTCCGCTAATTCTCCTTTTGCTGGAATGATTTGATGGGCGCTATATAACATAAGACCTGCAATATCTTCAATCGAAAGACGAGCCGCCAAATCTCTTGCACGCTCTTCATAAGAAAGCCTCCAGTCTTCGTATGGTAACAGTTGTCCATTTCCTAAAAAGTCTTTAAAGGCATATCCATCTACGGTAAGAACATTTACTTTACTGTTTGAAGCAATTCCTAACTCTGCTCCTCCTTCATTTTCAATCCTTTTATAACCATCTTTTTCTTCTATTTTCCATTTTTGTAGCATTCTCTTTCTGGCTCCTTCTTTATTCCCTATCAATATTTTCTTTCTTTTCTATATCGAAACGGTGTCATTCCATATTGTTTACTAAAAACCTCAATAAAAGGACGTGCCTCAGAAAATCCATTTCTCATTGCAATATGAAATACACCATTTTTATCCATATATTTATTATACCATATGTACCAGAAAACAGAAACTCCATCTGCATTCATGTCTTTCAGGGGAAGGTGGATTTAAATTCTTATCTAAAAAATACTCTGTTCCTTATACTTCACTTAGAAATTGGGTGCATGGTTACGAAAAAAATAACCATACTCTTTCCATTCCAAAGAATATGGTTATTTTCATTATATCATACATTTTTAATACGAACGAAATAATAAAGCTTATTTCATCGTTATGCTTTTCCCTTATAATTAGCTAACTTTTACTTTACAAGTGTATTTCTTACCATATAAAATTCCTGTAATCGTTGCCGTCCCCTTCTTCTTACCAGTTACCTTCCCAGAACTGTTGACAGAGGCAATGGAAGGATTACTTGACTTCCATGTGGTAAAGGTTGTATCCGTTCCTACGTTTAATTGAACGTTTTTCTTTGTTTTAATTGTAGCTGTTTTCTTATTGATTGCTAATGGTTTAAAAATCGCATTCGTCTCTTCCTTTGCAATCTTTTCCATATAAGAGCCTTTTGGGGCATGAATCACGATTCCTTTTGGATAATTAAAATAAGCAGCTGATGCGTCTTTTAACTTACTAGATACAACAATATCTTTGAGTTTAAGACAATTGGAAAAAGGATCTGTTTCCATCTTTGTTACACTTTCTGGGATAGTGATTTGTTTTAAAGAATGACAATCATCAAAGGTATATTCTGGAATTGTCTTTAAATTCCTTGACAGTTTTACTTTCTCTAATTTTTTACAATCTTCAAAAACAAACCCTCCTATTTTTATAACAGAATCTGGAATATTGATTTCTTTTATAGACTTTCCAATAAACGCTCCTGATCCGATGGCAGTTACTGTGTTTGGGATTTCTACTTCTTCAATATATTCTGTTCCACTTCCATTAAAAGCATTTTTAGAAATGCGTTTTACTCCTTTTGGAATCACTAGCTTTTTACCATCTTCTTTTGCATAGTTACTTACTTTTACTAGATTATCATTAATAATCACAAGTGGACTTTTTTTCACTTGTTCTTTCCACCATGGACTTTCCTCTGAAAATCCTCCATCTACTCTTTTTACGGATTTTGGTATTTCTAATATTTCTAATGAGCCACAAGCTCGAAAACTATTCCCTTCAATCGCTATTATGGAATCGGGAATTACCACTTTCTTTAAATTTTGACAAAATTCAAATAGAGAACTTTCTATTATTTTCAATTGATTTGGCAATCTGACTTCTTTTAACTGAATACAATTACTAAAAGCAGAACCTCCAATTTTTGTAACCGTATTGGGAATATTAATACTTGTTAGCCCTGTACTATAAAATGCATGTGGCTCTATTTCTATTACTGTGCTTGGAATTACAATTGTATTTAAATTCTTACATCCTGAAAATAGACTATGCTCTATTTTCTTCAACTGATTTGGTAAATTCACTTCTTCCAATTGAAAACAATTATTAAATACCCATCTTCCAATTTTTATTACTGTATTCGGAATTTCTACTTTCTTCAAACTAGAACATCCAGCAAACACCCATCTTCTAATCTCTACAACAGAATCTGGAATCACTACTTTTTTTAAATTCTTACAATCTTCAAATAAACTACCTTCCATTACTTTCAATTGATTTGGCAACACAACCTCTTCTAACTGTTCACAATTACTAAACGCAAACTTTCCAATCTTTGTAACGGTATTCGGAATTTCTATCCGCTTTATTGTATCACAATTATAAAATGCCTTTTCTTTAATCTCTGTTACCGTATTAGGAATCACGACATTTTCATCAGTACCTGTATATTTCACTAAAACAGTACCTTCTAATTGGAAAGGTTGTTGTGCTTCTTCTAATTGTGCATTTTCTAATGGCAATTCACTTGCCGAAACTTTATATGCTTGTATTGTACAAAAAGATAAAAGTGCAACTGCTAATATTTTCTTTGTCCTTCTCATAAAACGAACCTCCTCAAATGACACAATTTCCTATATTATAGAAAATAATCATACATTTTTAATACAAATAAAACAATAACTCTTGTCTCATTGTTATAAAATGTTTCTTCTTTAACTCCTATTATAGCATCTACAATTACTATATCTCTGTCAATACTCATGTACTTTACTAACACTGTACTTTCCATTTAAAGCTATTATGCCCCTAAAACTTCATATGCTCTATTGCACAAAAGATAAAAATAAATATCAAGATATATATTTTTATCTTATTTAATCTATATGTTATCACTATTTGTATTGGGATACTTTATCAAATTCATCTTTATTTGTATCATAGTATACAGGATCCACTTGTTCTGCTCTCTTTGAATAAGATGTTATTTTAAATCCTTCCTTACTATCCTCACGATAAACACTAACTGCATTTTTAAAATCTTCTAAGGTACCTTCTGTGCTTCTTTTCATTCTTTTTATAACCTGTTTTGCCATTTCCTTAGCACATTCATATCTATACTTTGCA
Organism: Candidatus Scybalomonas excrementigallinarum; assembly: GCA_018710905.1. Taxonomy (GTDB): domain Bacteria; phylum Bacillota; class Clostridia; order Lachnospirales; family Lachnospiraceae; genus Scybalomonas; species Scybalomonas excrementigallinarum. The sequence goes on from DVIZ01000107.1 coordinate 6,910, forward strand.
ACATTAGGTTCATCTGCACCATTATCATGGTTAATATATGTTCCTTCCATTGTATACGTACTGTGTGCAAATAAATCTGTAACTGTATGTAAAGCAACTCCATACATGAATAGTCTTTTATTCTTATCTGTCACGCCAGTACTTTCTAATATTGTGTTCCAAGAAACTCCTCCAAATTCTTTAGCTGTTACAATACTTTTTATCTGATTATAATCATGCACTTCCATATAATCTGGTTTATTTGGTCTTGTATATGTATTAGTATTTGTTTTCTTATTTGGAAATCCCAATGCCATTTTTGTTAAATAAATATAAGATGACATATAATTACATTTTTTCTTAACTCCATCAGAATCAGTCCAACTTGTAAATCCATGTAATTGTGGATAATGTCCCATTCCAGTTAATCCATACTTAGGTTGATCTGCTGCTATGCCACCTAATTTTACAACTGCTAATCCTTCAGTTGTTAATCCTGAATCCTCAAGTACCCCATTATGTCCATCTGACTTCCAAGAACCTACAACATAATTTTCATCAAATGTTTCCAAAGCATCTTCATTTTCCGGAATCTCTTTATATTCTACTTTTCCTGGTTCATATACTTCTGCAAATTGATCATAGATTTCAAAGGCTTTTGTAACATCTAAGAGACCATTGCCTGAATTTTCATCTTCTAGTTTTCTAGCGGATTGGTTCAATAACTGACGAATAAAATCATTACTTTTCGTTGTATCCTTTGCCCAAAGCAAAGAGGCTGCTGCTGATACATGAGGAGCTGAGATACTTGTTCCATTTGCTACTCCATATCCGCCAAATAAACCACTTGTTAAAACTGCGGCTCCTGGTGCTACAATTTCTGATTTTGTTCCTGTAATAGAAAAATCTGCCACTTTATTTTTTTCCGTTGTTGCTCCAACTGCCATAACTTCATCATAAGCCGCTGGATATTCTACCACTCCATTATTACCTGATGCCGCAATTAATAACATCCCCTGATGATAAGCATTAGCAATTTTTTGATGGAAAATTTCAGAACTAACCGGTGTTCCAAAACTCATATTTAAAATATTTACATCATGTTCCATTGCACATTGAATCCCCTCTAAAATTCTGCTCAATGGTGCATTATTTGCTTCATCAAATACTTTAATATCATATAATTGAGCATTTGGATTAATACCAACTAGTCCATACTCATCATCCGCTGCACTGATGATACCGGCCACACTTGTACCATGTCCAGTTACATCTTCAAAAATCGGACTTACTACTTCTTTTTCTTCTCCCTCACCAAATGCTGGTGTCAAATTAATACGTTCTACGGGTTCTACTTCTCCAAGAGCATCTATACCTGAATCAATAATTGCTATTTTTATATTAGAACTATTATCCATTGTTTTTGCAATTGCAGACCCTGTAACTGTATTTAACTCTTCCGGAGAGGCATTTACTGCTTTAATATTCCAAGTTGTCTGCTGAGGATCTGATTCTTCTTCTAAAGTCTCTCTAACTTCATTTGACTCTTCTGCCATAGCAGTTACTGTCATATTTTCTTCAATAATGAGTCCATCATCATCGAAAGTGCTAACAATACTAGCTACTTCAGCTTCCGTCATATCAATTACTGTCATATTGCCTTTCTCTAACAAATCTGTTGACTTTTCTTCCACAATTTTATCACCATATTGTTCCATAAAAGAGTTAAGTTCTTGTCTATTTTCCGCCATAACAATATATTCTTTACTCTCTCCAGCGTATGTCATAGATGTCTTTGATACAACACCTGATGTTGCAATCATTGTAGTTGCTAACATAATCGATAATGTCTTGTTCCATAGTTTTCTTTTTCTCATGATTTTCCTCCTAGTCAATAAATGATACATGAAAAATTTAAAATATA
>DVIZ01000108.1 GCA_018710905.1 Candidatus Scybalomonas excrementigallinarum
AAAAGTAGTAAATATCAAGATATTTTTGATTTTATTAAATACAATCCATATAATAAAAAATTATTAGATTTTGAAAAAGCATTAAGTGAGCAAGATAATTTGTCTTACCTAATTTATAAATATAGATTTAAAGATAAACTAACTTTTGAAGAGATATCTAAACGTTTAGATTTGGATAACCCAAGAATAAGTGAAATACAAGATAATATAGCATTCGCATTTAGAATCACAATGCAAATTTAAAGATAGGAATTACCTATCTTTTTTGTTTTAGTCGACTAACAATTTTATAAAATTTATGAAATAATTAATTTAGGAAAGGAGATAGATACTATGGCTAAGGAAGACCCTATAAAGAAAGACATAGATTTATCTTCTTTTTTGTGTGATTTATATAGTATCAAATATAGAATTGATAGTTTGATTATTGAATTAGAAAAAAAGGTAAGTGATAAAAATGTTTAATAATCCATATTTAAATAGAAATTATCAAGCATATCAAACGCAACCATATATGCAAACAATTAATCAACCATTAGTTACACCAATACCACAAAATATTGTTAATAATGTTAGCTTGCAAGGAAAATCAGTTGAAAGTATAGATGTAGTCAAAGCAATGGACATTCCTTTAGATGGGAGTATTAGTTATTTTCCATTAACTGATGGGAGTGCAATAGTTAGTAAGCAATTATTAAGTGATGGAACAAGTAAATTAATTGTTTATAAACCTGTTGAAGATAATAATAAAGAAATAAAGTTTGCAACAATAGAAGATTTAAATAATGCCATTGATAATATAGATATAAGTGAGTTACAAGATTTAATTGATATAAAAGATGATATAAAAGAAATAAAAAAACAATTAAAAATGATGAAGAAGGGAAAAGATGAATAATTATTTGAAAATGTTTATGAACAAAAATTTTGACCCAAGACAATTTGTTATGCAAAATATTAATAATGTCAATCCAATTATGGGTAATTTAATACAATTAGCACAAAAAGGTGACTATAAATCAGTTGAAAATTTTGCAAGAAATCTATATCAAGAACGAGGTGGTGATTTTGATAAAGATTTTACTTCTTTTATGAATAATTTCAAAAAATAACTGGTTATGAATGTAAAATCCTAGGAAGACCAGAAAAATAAAAAAGGAGGTAAAAAAAATGAGCGAAAATATGCTTAGCCCAGCTGATGTAGCTGTATTATCAGGAAATACAGGAAATAATAATAATGGTTGGGGAGAAAATGGTGCTTGGTAGAAATCTGCCAAGGGTAAATCGAGGTATTAAGCGGGAAGGCTGAGATGCTAATCTGAACCGAAGGCTATACAGAGTATGGTCAGGGGCAACGCATAGGTACTGAAAAGATATAATGTACCCACGAGACCTCGACAACTGTTTCAAAAATGTGATTTAATGTAGGTGGAGGGGATAATAATGAAAAAATTATCTATTGATGACTACATTATAACTAAAGAAGGTAATATTATTAATAAGAAAAGAGGTAATGTATTAAAGCCACAACTTAATGGAAAAGGTTATTTAAGAGTTTCAATAGGAAAACAATTAAAATTTGTTCATAGGTTAGTTGCTGAAAAATACATACCTAACCCTAATAACTTACCACAAGTAAATCATAAAGATGGTAATAAATTAAATAACTGTGTTGATAATTTAGAATGGGTATCTAATAAAGATAATAGAAAACATGCGTTAGAAAATAGGCTACACCTTTGTGGAGAAAAATGCCCTTGGTCTAAATTAAATGAAAATGATGTTATTTATATTTTAAATAATTACCCAAAGATGACAATAAAGGATTTAGCATTAAAATTTAATGTAAATAGAAACACTATATCTGATATTGTTCACAATAGAACTTGGAAACAGTTGAAAAGATATGCTGAACTATCACAAAATGAAGTGATAGAACTAAAGGATAAAAAGCCTTTAGGATAACACATTGGGATTATCCTATTTCTAATCTTTGGTTGGGGTAGAAATGGCAATTTTGGTGGCAATAATGGGGGTGTTGCAGATAATTATGTATTGGCAACAGACTTTGCTACAATTGAAAGAAAGTTAGACACTATATCAAATGGGATTTGTGATTCTACATTTGCATTAAATAATACAATGACAAATGGATTTGCAAATGTACAAAACACATTATGCCAAGGATTTAGTGGAGTAAATAATGCCATTACCACAAATGGTTATGAAACAAGATTAGGAGTACAAGGATTATCAGCACAATTAGCAAATTGTTGTTGTGATATTAGACAACAAATAAGTGATTGTTGTTGCCAAAATTTAAGAGGAATAGATAATATTAATTATAACATGGCAATGAACACTAATAATTTACAACAAACATTATGCAATAATACAAGAGATATTATTGATAATCAAAATGCTAATTATAGAGCACTTCATGATGAAATTGTGGCTAATAGAATTGAAGATAAAAATGCACAAATTGCTGCACAACAAAATGAAATTAATGCTCTTAGATTAAGTGCAAGTCAAGCTAATCAAAATGCAGTAATTAAGGCAGCTATGGACGCTAATACAGCAGAAATTATCAGAAGAACTGGTAATGATTGCCCAATTCCATCATATATAGTACCTAACCCTAATTGTTGTTATAATTACACAGTAAATGGTTGCGGTTACAATAATTGTTGTGGAAATTATTAATAGCATAGGTCAAATGACTAACCCTTAAGGGAAATTGCTATACCATTTATCCAATGTCGGCAAAATGGTTGAGATAGGCAAACCCTATCTCTTTATTTATAGAAAGGAATGATAAAAATGATACAAAGTACACTAGAACCAATAAGCACATTAACAAGTAATTCGGCGACAGTCACATTTAATAATGATGATGTTAGAACAAGAAGTGCTAATTGTTGTAATTGGTTACAACATAATGAAAGTTCGCCTATTTATAAAATTTTAACAGGTGGATTATATGAAGTTTCATTTAATGCAAATGTAACAAGTTCTGTAGTTGGAACGATTGCATTAGGATTATTTCAAGATGGAGTATTATTACCAGGAACACAAATGATTGCACAAATTGAAACAACAGGCGATTATGTGAATGTATCGTTCGACAAAATTTTGAAAATATGTTGTAGAGGAGACGCAACATTAACAATAGCTTCTATTCCTAGCATATTAACAGGTGATGAAGCACCAGGAGAAACAACAATTACAGAAGTACCAGTTATTCAAAATGCCAATTTTTCAATAATTAAAAAGGCTTAGGTGGTGTTTTTATGGAAGAAGAAAAAAAAGATATTATTACTAGTGTTAAAGAAGAAAATGAAAAAGTAATAAAAAAATTATTGGAAAGTGGATTAAATTTACAAAATTTAGATAGTTTATATAAAGCTATTGATATTTATAAAGACTTAGCTAATGTTGATTATTGGCAAGAAAAAAAGGAGGATTTAAAAATGAGATATAGAGGTAGTTATAATGATTATGGTGAATATGGAAGAAGAGGAGTGAAAGGAACAGGGCGTTCACGTTATGGTGATGATAATGCATATGGAAGAAGAGGAGTTCCAGGAAGTGGAAGAGGAAGATACCGTGGTGAAGAAATGATTGATGAAATGATGTATGAATATGGAAATTATACTGAGGGAAAAGAAAATTATGGAACTGACCAAGAAACAATGAAAAGTTTTAAATATATGTTAAAAGCATTTAAAGATTATTATAAACATTTAAAACAAGAAGCGTCATCAGAAGAAGAAGTAGAAATGCTAGAAGAAACTGCACGTGAAATGCTTGATATGTAATGGAATATAGATTTTTTAATGCTAATCCTAAAGGATTATTTATTGATGATTGTGTTCTTCGTAGCATAAGTGTCGCAGAGGGAATAAGTTGGAGTGATTGTCAAAAGAAATTAAGTTATTTATCTAATAAAGAGGGAAGATTGTTAAATGAAGTCGTGTTTGTTGAAAATTATTTAAATAAAAGATATCCTAAGAAATGTTTTAAAAATATGACTGTTGGGGAATTTGCAAAAATTTGTCCAAGAGGTAATTTTGTAGTTACAATGAATGGACACATTACAGCAATTTTAAATAATGTTATTGTTGATACATTTAATTGTTCTAAAAGAATTATGAAATGTTGTTGGCAAATAAAATAGGAACGTAAGTTCCTTTAATGGGGGTATAGCCAAGTAGTAAGGCAAGGCACTGCAAATGCCTGAGCGTGAGTGCAATTCTCTCTACCCCCTCCAAATATTGACATTTTTTTTATAAAGATATATAATTTTTTTGGGGGTATCTTTCTTTTTTTCAATATTTTTGTATTCTTTATTTTTTATATGATTTTATTATACCTCCAAGCACTCTTTGGTGCTTTTTTTTATTTGTGATATAATATATTTAGGCAGTAGATAGAAAGAAAAGGAGATAGATATGATAGTAAAACACAAAGAAAGAGATTATAGAAATGCAGACGTATGGGGTTATATTGACAAAGTTAACCAATTAGCAGTAAAAGAAATAGATGCAGAAGCATATTTAGAAATGTATAATAATATACCTAAGATAATAGAAACTGGGTGCAATGATTCATGTGAATATTTAAATGGTGTTAAATTAAGTAAAGATATAGCAGATGTAAATAAAATATTTAGTGTTGCAACAGACGAAATAAAAGAAGAATTAGGTAATGTACATTGTGAAAACTTAGTGTTTGATTATAGTGAAAATATGCCAATTTATGCAATTCTTTTATATGTAGAAGATAGTAAAGAATTTGATAATATTTTATTATTAACAGACCAAACAACATATTTATTAAATGATGAAGGAAAAACAATAGAAAGATTAGTATAAAAAAAATACTACTGCCTACTGATTATGTGATATAATGTAAATGTATACAATATTATTTTGTTTTGTATATGTAAAGCGCCAAAAAAACAACAATTAGGTTGTTTTTTTCTTTTATGATATAATTAATTAAAAGGAGATGATAGAATGAAACTTAATGATTCAATTTACAATGTTCTAAAATGGGTTGCAATAGTATTCTTACCTGCTTTAATTACATTTGTAGGTGTAATTTTGACAAGTTTAAAGGTAGATAATGCAGAGATAGTATTAACAATTATGAATGCTTTTGCCGTATTTTTAGGTACAATTTTAGGTGTATCTACAATAAAATACAATAGTACAAAATAAAGAAAGGAGAATAAAAATGAGTAGAAAAGCAAGAGTTTTACAACATGGTGTTTGCGAAGTAACACAAGAATTTAAAGGAAATGCACATAAAGGAATTGATATTGTTAAAGAGGGTTACCAATTAGATAATATAGTAGCACATTCTGATGGCACAGTTGTACAAGTTATATCTAATTGTAATGTTAATACCCCTAATGATCCATCTAATCCAGGTAATATGGTTAAAATAGACCATGGAAACGGATATATGACTAGATATTTACATTTAGCATATAATACAATAAATGTTAAAGTAGGACAATGGGTTAGAAAAGGAACTGTATTAGGATATATGGGAAATACAGGAAATTCATTTGGTGGTCATTTACATTTTGAAGTATTAAAAAATGGAAGTGCAATTGATCCAACTAATTATTTGGATAATGATTTACCAACTTCAACTAACAAAGAAGTAAATGTATATTATCAAGTTAAAACTCAAAAACATGGGTGGTTACCAATTGTCAAGAACAATGAAGATTATGCAGGTTGGGAAGATTCTCCAATAACTGATGTTGCTATTAAAGTAGATAAAGGTAGTGTTAAATATAGAGTACATATTAAAGGTGGACAATGGTTACCTTATGTAACTGGTTTTGACACTAACGATATAACTAATGGTTACGCAGGAAACGGTAAAGTAATAGATGCTATTGAAGTATATTATTATACTCCTAGTGATATTAGACCTTACAAAAAAGCTCGATACAAAGTAAATAATTACCCTTACCAATATGACAACGAAACAACAAACGGACAAGACGGATTTGGGGGAGTATTTGGAGTTCCTGTTACTAAATTTGAGATAACAATTGAATAAAATTAAAGGCACTTTACAAAAAAGTGTTTTTTTTGTTTTTTAAAAAAAGTTATACAAATGTATTGACAAAGCCGAACAAAAGTGCTATTATTAATATGTAAGGAGGAAAGAATAATGAAAAAAAGAAAATTAAATTGGGGTAAATTTGGGTTGTTTATATTAATGATAGGAATGGTAGTAGTAATAATTGGAGATTTTTATAAATTAACAATAAAACCATTCTTTACTGGAGAATTAACTGGATATTCAATGTTTGGTTTAATTACTTTGGTAGGATTATTAATAGCAATAGTAAATATTTATGATTATTTAGTAGGGGAGGAATAGAAATGAAAAGATTAATAGCATTTAGATTAGACGAATTTACTTATAATGAATTACAAAAACATTTAGAAGAAAGTAAACAAGGAGTTAGCGACTTTATCAGAATAGCGATATACGAAAAATTAGAAAGAATAGAAAATGCTAAAATAATGCCAATAGACAAGCAAAAACACTAAAGGGGTATAATTATACTAGACAACTATTTATAGTGGCTAGAAATTAAAATAAATAGGGAATAAGAAAGGATTAGAGATTAATTATGAAATTTAAAGAAGAAATATATGAAAGTATGAAAAAAGATTACTTAAAAATGTCAGAAGAATTAAAAAGATTAAAAAGAGAACTTGATTTAGAAAGATTAAAAAATGACTTTCTAATGAAAAGGGAAAACAAATTACAAATGATAGAACATTATGTTAATAGTAAAAGTGAGACTAATTTAGATAGATTAATAAGAATGATAAAGGGGGATAAATAATGAGAGAATTAACAATTAAACAATATGATGTAGATTATAGTTTTATAATAAAGAATTATTTAGATAAAAACTTATGGCATAAGGAATGGACTTTATTTGTGTATAAAGATTATGTTTTTTACTTAACTTTATATTCAATAGATGTTAAATATGAAGAAATTAAATTTCAAATATATTTAAGACATAAAGATTATAGCAACTACACATTTATTGATTATTCAATTAATCAAAGTAATATTAATGTATTAAAAAAACAAATAAATGGTGCTATATATTATTTAATTTATAATTATGAAGGAACAAACATAAGAAAAGAACAAGGTTATAAAATGATAAAAGAAGCAGAATATCAAGAAGAAGAAACTTTAACAGGTATAGCTGAAGAATTTTTAGATGATAACGGAGTATCAAATAGAGAAATAAGAGAAGTATATATTGATAACTATGTATCAAACAATAAAAAAACTGATGTGTATCTAAATAATTATATTACAGGAAGAAGATATCAAGTATTAACTGATTTATATTTAATATATACTAAAGCATCTAAAGATGAAGAAAGGTATAATAAAGTTACTAATTATATTAAAAACAACTATAATTATGAAGAAATTTTAAAGGAAACTAATGAATATCTTAAAAAGTTAGAAGAAGATGATGAAGAATTAAGAGAGGAGTTAAAAGAATGTTTGGAAACAATATAAATCCTAGAGAAATGACTAAAACATCATTACAAAGAGAACTTAATAAAATATTAAATTATTATATGAATGTTTATGATGAGTATTATGAAACAGGAAGTAGAGATAGTGCATTCTTAAAAGATTTAGTAGATGCATTAATAGGTATATCTGCAGTATTAGAAGTATATGTAGAACACAAAGGAATACATCCAAATTATGCACTTGAAAAACTAAAATTTTCAAAAAGTTTTATAGATTCTTGTATAAGATATTATGAAAGTAAAGGAGAAAAAGAATAATGGAAACATTTGTATTAGAAAAATTAGATGAAGTAGACTTACACAAAGTAGTAAAACTATATGGAGAAATGGAAAATTACTTTAAAGACACAAATACATTTATGACAATAGAAGATTTTGCTAATAAATACTTATCAAGATGTGAAATGTGTAACGAAATAGTATTTTATGATGAAATGGATTATAGATTAAATTGGGAAGAAAAACCTAAAAGAATGTGTAGAGAATGCCAAGAAGAACACGATAGACTAGAACAAGAAGTTTATGATGATAGGTCTGATTATGAATTTGATAGTTATAGAGATAATAAATTAGAAAATGGAGAGTTGTAAAAAACTCTTTTTTTGTAAAATGCTATAATTTAAGTAATAATAGTAGAAGTTTTATGATATACTATTGATGGGAGATGGTAGCCCCAGCCTAGCTTCGGCGGTCATGACGCAAGTTATGATACACAAAATTGAAGGTATTTTGCCTAAAGCAAATTTAGGCTGCTACTAAAGAGAACTTATATTAATAAGTTCTCTTTTTTTGTTTAGTTTTTTATTGACAAGATTTATAATATAATGTATAATTTAAAGTGTGATAGAAAGTAGGTGATGATATGTGGTATTTTAAAAGAGAAAAGAAAGAGGAGTTTTTACAAGGAAGAACTATAACATTTATAGCAAAGAACTTTTTATTTATTACTCCTGAATATTTTATCTCTATATTAAATGGCAAAAGAGGATGTTCTTATACACTAGCCAATAATATAGTTAGATGTGCTAACGAAACTGATATAGAAAAATACTTTGATAAGAAAGGAGAATAAAGAAAGGAGATGCAAAGAGATAGTTTTATATTTTATAAAAGCTTTTATGACAGTATAAAAGAACTTGCTCCTGAAGAACAAGTACAAATATACAATGCAATATTTAGTTATCAATTTGAAAATAAAGAACCTAGTCTTAATGGAATTTGCAAAAGTATATTTACTTTAATTTTACCACAACTAGAAGCAAATAACAAAAGATACTTAAATGGATGCAAAGGTGGAGCACCAAAAGGAAACCAAAACGCAACCAAAAAACAACCAAAAAACAACCAAAAAACAACCAAAAAACAACCTAATGAAAATGATAATGAAAATGATAATGAAAATGTAAATGAAAATGATAATGAAAAAAATAATAATGTTGTTGTAGATTTTTTTAATAATAATTTTAGAATGATTACTCCTTTTGAATATGAAAAAATAAAATATTGGATTAATGATTTGAGTGAAGAATTAGTTTTAGAAGCATTAAAAGAATGTGTTAATCGTAATGTAAGAACTATGTCATATTTAGAAGCAATATTAAAAAATTGGAAAACACTTAATTATAAAAGTGTTAGTGATATAAAAAATACAAAAGGAAAAGAACCAACTCCAGAATGGTTAAATAAAAAAGTAGAGAAAAAAGAAGCAAGTGAAGAAGAAAAAAAAGAAATAGAAGCAATGTTAAATGAATTTAAGGAGGAATAAAATGCAAGAATTGCAAAAATGTATAATGCACAATCAAATATTACTAATAACAATATTGGAAAGATTAGGTTTAGATAAAGAAGAGTTAATATTACTAAATGATGAAGTAACAAAAATAGTAGAAAAAGAATTTGAAAATACGAAAGAAAAGAGTGATAAATAATGAACGAAGAAATAACTTTAAATGATTACATATTAACAAATATAGACCTAGAAACTGGATACTTTACAATTAGATTAAAAGATAACAAAGAATATATTGTTTATTATAAAAAAAGTAATGGAAAAACAATTAATTACATAGAAAAAGATAATAAACAAATACCTTTAAGTGAAGAAGTTTTAAAAATACATTTAGAAGAAATAAAAACATATCAAAAAAGTGGTATATAGAAAAGAGTGATAAATAATGTTTGCAATATATGATATGGAAGATAATCTACTTTATATATGTGATACATATAAAGAACTAGCTAAATATTTTAATACATCAATTTATGTCATGCACTCAACAATGAGTAAATTTAAGTCAGAATTAAGGAAAAAGAAAAGAACAACTGATGGCAAGTGGTGTACTATTATTAGAATGGAGGAAGATTAAAATATGACACAAAATGAAATGATATATGATTATTTAAAGAAAAATGGAAGTATTACTACATACGAGGCATTTACTGAATTATTTATAACAAGATTATCTGCAAGAATATATGATATAAAAAAGATGTATAATTTGGATATAAAAGAAGAATGGATAACTAAAAAGAATAGATATGGTAAGAGTTGTAGTTTTAAAAAATATATATTAGATAAAGGAGAATAATATATGACAAAAGAAGATATAAAAGAATTTATAAATAATAACTTTTTTCAATTAACTATATTAGCAGTTATACTTGCAATTTGTTTTATAAGTTTTATAGTAGTGTGTAAATTGGAGGCTGAATATGAATCAGGAAGCAATAGAGAAATTAGTAGAACTCAAGATTAAAGAACATTTTAAACAAGATAAAAAATATTATAGACTAGACAAAGAACAACTAATAGATTTTTGTATTAAGTTGTTAAAAGAAATAGAAAAGTATTGATTATATCGTACAAGTGTGCTATAATTAATTTAGATGGAAATACCATCAAGAAAGGGAGATAAAATTATGGAAAATAAGAAACTAAATGAAAGTATTATTGAAATTAGAGTAAAACTACAAAACTCTAAAATTAAGAAAAGTGGTAAGAATAAGTTTGCTGGATTTGATTATTTTGAATTAGCAGACTTTTTGCCTAGATTAAATGAATTAATGTTAGAAGAAGGAATAAATGACAATTTTAAGATTACAAATGAAGTAGCAAGTTTAACATTAATCAAAGGAGAAGAAAAACAAGAATATACAATGCCTTTTGTACTATTTAAAACACCATTAAATAAAAGTGGGCAACCCAGTATGCAAGATATTCAATATTTAGGGGCATTAAATACTTATTACAAAAGATATTTATATCTAAATGCTTTTGGAATAGTGGAAAATGATGTTATAGACAAAGTTGATAACGACAATTTAAAGGTTGATGAAATCAATTATAGAAATGAATTAGTAAAATATTGCAAAGAAAATAATATTGATATTAACGAAATAGCAAAAGATTACAAACTAAATGCACAAAGTAATAATGAAGAATTTAAAAAAGTATTAAATGAATTAGATAAAAAAATCTTTGAATAAAATAAAAAATATTTAGGTTTTACTTTTGAACTTGTTAAGGAGGTGGATGCTAATGCAGACAAGTGTTAAAGAAAATAGAAATAAGTACATTGGCGGTTCCTGACATTCCTATAATTATGGGAATATCCCCATTTAAAACTAGATATGAATTATTACTAGAAAAAGCAGGACTTAAGGAAATTGAAGAAGTAGATAACGAATATACTAGATATGGTAATGTAATGGAACCAAAAATAAGAGAATATATTAACAAAAAATATAAAATAAATTTTATTGAGGGAAAACATATAATTGACGATATTAGATGTCATACTGATGGTGAAGATGATAATAATGTATTAGAAATTAAAACAACATCTAAAATTTATGATAATGTTAGTGATTATAAAATATATTTAGTACAATTATTATTTTATATGCAATGTACAAATAAAAATAATGGTTGGTTAGCAGTTTATGAAAGAACAGATGATTTTAACGAAGAATTTGATAAAAGCAAATTAAATGTTTACTCAATTTTTAGAGAAGAATATGAAAATTTATTAGAACAAATAAATCAATCGGTAGAACAATTCAGAATAGATTTATCTAAATTAAAAGAGAATCCGTTTTTAACTGAAGAAGAATTGATGCCTATTGACTTAACAAGTATATCTAACAAAATAATTGCATTAGAAGAAAGATTACAAGAATATAAGAAAATAGAACAAGAACAAAAAGAATTAAAAGAAAAACTAAAAGAAATGATGAAAGAAAAAAATGTCAAGAAATGGGAAACTCCAAGTGGTGTTAAAATAACATTGGTAGAAGATGGAGAAGATAAATTAGTAAGAAAATTTAATGAAAAATTATTTAAAGATAACAATTTAGATTTATGGGATGAATATAGTGAAGAGGTAGTTCAAAAAGGTAAAAGTGGTTATGTAAAAATAACATTGCCTAAAAATTAATAGACTTAACTAAAGAATTTGGAGAAGAATAATTATGGAAAAACTAACTGAAAGTCAAGAAAAAATATATAATGTAATAAAAAACTACATAAAAAAGTATAAATATGCTCCTAGTTATCAAGATATAGCGGATTTAAGCGGATTAACAAGTAAAGGGACGATATATAAACATATAAGAATATTAGAAAAAAAAGGATATATTATATTTGGTGGTAAGCCTAGAACAATAGCATTAAAGGAGGAAGATTATGATAAATAAAATAGTAGAAGTATTTACAAAACCACAAATAGAAATGAGTGCTATGGATAGTTTTATTCAATCAATTGTAATTTTAATAACAATAGCATTAATAGTGTTAATCTCTATAGTAATATTAACTATAAAAGATGAAATTAAAGAAAAATTAAGGAGAGAAAAATAATGAATAATTTATTTATATTAATAGGAAGAATAACAAAAGATTTAGAATTAAGATATACAAGAGAAGGAAAGCCAGTGTTAGATTTAAATTTAGCAATAAATAACAGTAAAGATGATACTACTTTTATAACTGTAACGGTTTTTGGTAGAATAGCAGAATCTACAAATGAATATTGCAAAAAAGGAGATTTAATAGGAGTATCTGGTAGCATAAAGAATCATAATTGGGAAGATAAAAATGGGGCAAAACATTATGACTATACATTTTTAGCAAACAAAATATCTTTTTTACAAACAAAACAAAAACAAGATAACACACAAGAACAACAAGAACAAACTGACATATACGCTCAATTTGGTACAACAATAAAAGCAGAAGAAGTGGATTCCATACAAGATGATATGCTTCCATTTTAACTATGATAAAATGCTTATATTTGAGAGTTAGACATAAAATGAGGCGACAATACTTATACTGCACTAACAAGCGAGAAATCGTAAAAAAAGACTGTTATAGAGGATGTATGGAAAAAGAATATAAAAAATATAAACAATTAAGCAAAAAAAGTGTTAAACAAAAGAAACTTGAAGAAAGTAGATATTCAATTCTACAAAACAATAAAGAAAAATGTTTCTTTTGTAATAATAAAGCAGTAGACACTCATGAACTGCTAAAAGGTAGAAATAGAAAGAAATGCATTGAATGGGGGTTAGTTGTTTACACATGTAGAGAATGCCATAGAAAAACAGAAGAAGATAGCCTTTTTTATCAAGAAACAAGAAGATATGCACAAAAAATGTGGCAAAAGCATTATAAAAAAAATGAACAAGATTTTATAAATGAATTTGGACGCTCTTATATTTAAAGGAGAAATTATGAAAAAAAAATTATTAACAAACATAAAGCATTATGGAATAGAAGAAGAACTAAGAAAATTTAATGAAGAAAATTACGAATTGATAGAAGCTATTATTTATTTAGAAAATTCTGATTTTACAATTAGCGATGATTTAAAAAATCATATAGCAGAAGAAATAGCAGATAATTTAGTTATTTTAAAGCAATTTCAATATTATTATAAAATATCACAAAAGCAAATAAATAAATTAATAAATTACAAAATAGAAAGACAAATGAAAAGAATTGCAAATGATATAAAATAGTGATATAATATATGTGGTGTGATATGAAAAAAGTAGATAATGTTAACGATATATTGGGTGTGGTTTATAATTATAGACAAGAGTATAGTAGAATTACTATCTCTTTTTTTAATAGAAAAGAAAGTCTAAATAAAAAAAGAAAATGGAAAGATTACATATACTCATTAAATGGAGATAATATCAAATGTACAAAAAGAAATGCTATTTGGGAATATATGAATGGGTATATTGAATATGAAATATTAGAAGAGATAATAAGGAGCAAATAGTATGAGTAGGTCAAAAAATAGAGGAGTAAAGATTGAATTATTTTTAGTGTGTGGCAAGGTAGATATGTATGATATGAAAAAATATAGCAAAAAGAAACTAACATTACATCATTATCCACCATTTAGAGAAACAGGGCGTACTATTTTTGAAGAAAGTTATTTATTAACAAGAAAAAATCATGATTATATTGAAGAAGTAGAAAAAACTAATCCAGAAGAATATAAAAGAATAATGGAAAAGATAGAACAAAATAAACAAAAACTACTACAAAGAAAGAGGATATTGGTATGAAGATATATATTTAACAATAAAGTTGTCTAAATCTTGTTTTTATGATATAATTATATTAGGTGATAATAATGAAATGGACAGAAGAAGAAGTTGAAATTTTAAAGAAAGAATATGCTAAAGTTGATGGTAAAAAGGTTACTAATATATTAGAAAGATTGTCAAAGAAATTAAATAGGTCTAAAAATTCTATAAGAAATAAAGCTTATTATTTAGGTATTACAAACACTCAAGACAATTACACAGAAAAACAAATAGATTTTTTAAAGAATAACATAAATAATATGACTTACGAAGATTTAGCATTTGTTTTAAAAAAGAATGGAAAAAATGTGTGTAGAAAGTGCAAAGAATTAGGTTTAAAAAAGAATAGTAAATGTCAATCAAAATTAGTAGAAATGAAGCCAAAACACGTTTATACAAAAGAAGAAAGAGAAGAGATTAGTAAAAGAGCAAAAGAATATATAAAGAAAAATGGACATCCTAGAGGTTATTTAGGACATAAACACAATGAAAATACAAGAAAAATAATATCATTAACTGTAAAAAATTATTGGGGTAATATGACTAAAGAAAAATTGGAAGAAAGAAATAAAAAACAAAGAATTACAAGAATAAAAAACGGAACATTAAATCCTATAAAAAATATCGAAAATTGTTATAGTAGATCAAAAGGTGGAAAAAGAAGTGATTTAAACAACCAATATTTTAGAAGTGCGTGGGAAGCAAATATAGCAAGATATTTTAATTATTTAGGAATAGAATGGCAATACGAACCAAAAACATTTGTATTTGAAAATATAACAAGAGGAAGTGTAAGTTATACTCCAGATTTTTACTTACCTAAAACTGATGAATGGATTGAAGTTAAAGGATGGATGGATGGAAAAAGCAAAACAAAATTAAAAAGATTTGAAAAACAATATCCAGAAGAATACAAAAAATTAAAATTAATACAAGAAAAAGAATACAATGAAATAAAGAAAAAAATAAGTATGTTTATAAAAAACTGGGAATAGAAATTGAAGAAATTTGATTTTTTTTATTGACTTTTTGATTATACTATTATATAATTATATACAAGAAAGGAGATAAATAATGAAAAAAAAGAAATTATTATATCTTGATGAAAAGAATTATAAAGAATTACAAATGATATGCTTAATTTTAGGTAGAAGTGTTAGTTCTTATATAGATGAATTAATTGCAAATGAATTAAAAAAAACAAATAAATAGTAAAGGGAGAGATTAAATTATGGAAAACAAAAAGATAGTAATTGATAAAGAAGAATTAATTAGTTTTTTAGAGTATTTAGAAGATAAAGTAGAAGATTGTTACAAGAAAGAAATTAAACAGTCTATTGAAAGGTTTTTAAAGAGGATAGAAGAAAAATGACATTAGAAGAATATAAAAAAGAAGTAGGTAAAAACATAGAAAATTTATTTAACAAGGCAAATAAAGGAGAAAAAGAATTATTAAATAATATGGTAAACACAATAAATGATTTATGTGAAGAAAAAGAAGAACTAATAAAGTTTTTAAATGAAGAACAAGATAGATTAGCAAGAGAATGCAGTCATATTTATGAAGATAGTTTGGGCAAAACAAGACTTGTTAATGAAGATATTTATAATGAAGTAAGTAAAATATTATCTAAAATAGAAAAGGAGTAAATATGAAAGATTATATTGAATTTAAAGAATTTGGAGAATGTGAAATAGATGTAGAAAAAGTTATAAAAAAATTTACATTATTACATAGAATATTTCAATGGAGAAATGAATTTTATTTAGTAGAATACACACCTAAATGTAAAAGAAAATTAAAAGTCTGTATTAAGGAAAAGGATGCTAAAGAAATTATTAAAAAATTAAATTTAAAAGCATTTAAAGATGATTTATTTGTAAATGCAATAACTTATGTTCCCGTGGGGTAATAGAAAAGGAGTAAATATGCAAACTGAATGTTATAAAATGCTAGATTATATAATTAATGATATTTGCAATTACAATTACGAAAAAAGAATTGTTTTAATAGAAAAATATATAGAAATAATGAAGTTAATAGTTGAATTAGAAAAGAGTGATAAGTAATGTGTAAAGAAATAAAAGAAGCATTAGAAATAATAAAAAAACCAATAACAGTTAATTGTATAGAATACAAATATTTTGATTATGAAAATTATAATAAATTGATTGAAGTTTATGATAATTGTTTATGGTTTGCAAATAATTTAGAGCAAATTAATTTAACTGTTGAAAATTTACAAAAAGAAAACAAACAACTAAAAGAAGATATATCGTTTTGTTTAAAATCTATAAAACAAGAAATGGAAATGTCTACTGATAGTAGAACAAAACAAGAAATGTTAAGTTGCTATCAAATATTAAGTAAATGGAGTGATAAGTAATGAAGAACTTTTTAGAAGAAAAAGAAAAATTATTAAATAGTATAGAAAACAATACGCCAAAGCATTGGAAAGAATATTACAAAGATGTACCACTTGACTGCATATTTGAAGATTTAGTTATAGATATAAATGAGATAAAAAGATTAACTGAAGAAAACGAACAACTAAAACAACAACTAGAACAAAGAGATAACATAATAAATAAAGCAAGAGAAAAGATAAAATTATTAGGTAAGTTTGATGGTAAAACTTGTACTAGAGGTTTTCAAATGTGGGTTGCTGATTTTAATAATTTATTAGAAATATTAAATATAGATAAAGGAGATGAATAGATGTGTGCAAATTTTGTGAAGGGAAAGAAGATATATCAAACAAAAAATTTGAAGATGGTTCTACATATAGTGATTGTATAATGCAAGTTAATATTAAAAATGATTTGTTTTTTAAATGGAGTTTAGTAGTTGCTCCAGTTGAATATAAAAATGGGAAAGCAACAAAAATTCAACATCATCATTTTAAAATAAATTATTGCCCTATGTGTGGCGAAAAATTAGATAAAGGAGAATAAATATGATAGAAATATATAAAAAAGAATTGAAAGAGTTAAAAGAAAGAATGGAAAAAGCAGAAAAATTTGCAAATAAAATCCCTATATTTAAAAATATAATAATTGAAAGAAAACTAACAGGAGAAGAAGGCTATATTGATTTTGGTAGTAGATATAAAGACATATATTTAGCCTGGGGTATTAAAAGATGTAATTACGCGTCTGGAACTAATAGAACTATTACAAATTACGATAATGACGATTACAATGTATATGTTTTTAGTATATATTTTAATAGTTTAGATTTATTTGGAGATGGAATTTATAATAATTTTGGGTTAGAAAAAATAAAAGATAAGGTAAAAGTATTCTTCTATGATGGAATTAATAGTACTTATTACGTGGAAGATGAACATATTGAGAAATTTTTAGAAGAGGTAAATAAATGGTATTTAGAAGCAAAAAAACAAGTTACTAAATATAGAAATGAACAAGAAATTAAGAAATTAAAAGAAAAACTAGCTGAATTAGAAAATAAAGGAGAATAGATAATATGAATAAATTATCAATGTGTTGTAAAGCAGATATGATTTATTTAGGTAAGAATAGTATTAAATCTCCAATAACACAAATGATAGGAGATATTTATAATTATTGTTGTTCTAAATGTGGTTCTTGCGAATGGAGTACAATTAAAGAAAAATGTAAGTATAAATGGTATAAGTTTGATAAAGAAAAGTTAAAAAAATTATTGGAGGAGAATAGATAATATGAATAATGAAGAAAATGTTAAATTAGATTATGAAAAAAATTATTATATGATGATGGACGAAATGAATAAAAAATTAGAACATCAAAAAGAAGAATATAACAAAGAAAAAAAACAACTGGAAAAAGAATTAAAATTTTACAAAGAAATAATAAAAAGCGTTTTGAATGTAAGAGATTAGGAGAATAGATAATATGAAAGAATATAACTTAAATATAAAAATAGATAACATTAAAGTTGATGAAAGATATTATAGTTTTGACTACATTATAAAATTAAAAGATGAAGAATTAAAAGGAAATTACGAAAATGATTATTGCAACGGAAATACTAAAGAAGAGTGGGAAAACTATTTAAAAAATAGCGATTTTTGTTTAAAAACTATATTAGAAGATGTTGCTTATGATTTAGGAAAATAAAAATGAAAATAGATTATAATTCTCAACAATTCAAATGGGCTAAAGAGATTATGGAAGAAAGACAAACAAAAATATTTGATATTAATTGGAACAAATTTAAAACAAAAGAAGAAATAGAAGAATTTATAGATATGTTAATAAATACTACTGATGAATTATTTGAGGAGGAGAATAGATAATATGAAACTAATATATACAGGAGATTTTGAAAAATTAAAAGAATTTGGGTTTATATATAATGATAACACAGGGCAATATAAATATTGTGAAAGAAACGTTAATGGGGCAACATATATTTATATAAATGTATGGAATAGAAGAATATTATATAGACAAGATAAAAGTAACGATACATGTTGTTTATCAATATTATATGATTTAATACAAGCAGGACTTGTTAAAAAGGAGGAAGAATAATGATTATAACAGTTTATGAACTATTAGGATTAATAAAAGATGGTAAAGCACCCAAAAAGATAAAATGTGAAGGAAAAGTTTATGAATATAAAGAAGGTGTAGAGGGAGCGGGTTATCGTTTTGAAACTGGAACTTTCAGAATTTGGTTTAATTACGAAATAAATCTTGATGTGAAAAAAAATCTTAATAGAAAGATAGAAATACTAGAAGAAGATAAACCTATAATAGAAAGTATTTCAATAATTGGAAAAGATATACACAAGTTAGAAAACTTAGGAATATATAATATTATAGAAGATATTGAAGCTAAATTAAATGAAGTAATAGAATTTTTAAATAGAAAGGAAAATAAATAAATGAATAAAGAAGAATTAATTAACTTTATAAACAGTATAGAATTTGAATTAGTAACAAATTTAGAACTTACATATTGTAAAAAGATGCCTAAAAGTTCACCATACGATACTGAAGAAGATAGATATAATATGGAAAGAAAAACAATAACATTTAATAAAAATTTTGAAAATTTATTAAATGAAAGGACAAACTGGATAGATAGAAGAAT
>DVIZ01000109.1 GCA_018710905.1 Candidatus Scybalomonas excrementigallinarum
TATCGATTTGTTGTTTTTCCTCTGGTGTCATAGATTCTTTTAAAATATCCAATAATAATTCCATTTCTTGTTTATTAAAAGAAAGGTTTTGTGCTTGCATTTGACTATTTAATTGCAACATTTTTGGCAATAGTTCCGATGGAGAAGATTCCCCATTGGATTTAATGAAGGCTTGAATAAACTGTAGCTTTTCAATTGGAACCGATGCAGTTCTAGGATCATTCATAAGTCGTTCTAAAGGTGTTTGTTGCGCATTTGTCTGACTAGAAGATTGAGACTGTGTCTGTTGGTTCATTTGCATAAAATTTGCTAATGTTTTCATCATATCGGTTTGAGAGTTAGAGGATGATTGAGGTGACATAGCACTCTCCATCATAGCAGGGAGTGATTTACCCAAGTTCATAAGGCGAATCATTTGTTCTAGTTTATCCGCTTGTTCCTTATTGGCAGCCATTCTCATAGCTTGTAACATCATTTCATAGTTCATATTTTGATCATCTAAACCGCACATAGCAAGTGTCTCCTCATCTTCGAATCCATGCATGACTTCTGTCATTTCTGAAAATTTAATATACATAGCCAATATTTTCTTCATTTCTAGTGGTACAAAAGGAAGAGCAGCTTCTAATAAATTCAAATCGGAATGTTGTAGAAGCTGTTGTAGTGGCTTTTGTAAGGTTGTTTCCTTTTCCATAAAATCCTCCTATCTATTTTTATACAAACAAAATATAAATTCCTTCATATACTATAGTATAAAAGAAAGGAGTATATTATGAATCTAAATTATGAAAATAACGATAACTCTTTATACGAAATGGATATGGATTGTTTAAAAGAACAACAAAAGAACCCAAGAGAAATTTTTATAGAACATGAGGGGGTAGAGAGTATGGGATTTCAAGGGAATTGTGAAAGGATGAACATGGAAAGAAGTTGTGGATGTAGAGAAAATAACGTTAGAAATGGCGAACGCCGAGAGGAACGCCGAGAAGAACGCCGAGAGGAACGTCGAGAAGAACGCCGAGGTGAATGTCGAGAAGAGAGACGAGAAGAACGTCGGGAAGAAAGACGGGAAGAACGCCGAGGCGAATGTCGAGAGGAACGTCGAGAAGAAAGACGAGGTGAGAGACGGGAGGAACGCCGAGGGGAGTGTAGAGAGGCTCGACGGGAAGAACGAAGAGGCGAGAGAAGAGAAAGAGGATGTTGTGGACGATCATCACAGAAAAATCGATCAAACAGTTGTAATAGTTGTGGAAACAATCAAGTACTTTTATTACTTTTATTGTTATGCTGTTGTCGATAACAAAAAATAATTAGGAATTTTGAGAAACGAAATAAAGTGAAATAAAAAGAAGAGAATAGAGGCTGTTGCAAAATATGAAATTTCGAATAGAAAATTATTTTGCAGCAGTTTCTTTTTGTTTTAATAAAGAACAAATGTTCGAAAAACTATTTACAAATTTATGCAATTTTGGTATAATAACCATAAATCATTTATTTATAAAAGGTAATACATAAGTGATAGAAGCTATGCGAGAAGTTCGCAAAGCGTGCTTCTCATCGTTGTTTTTCATCAATTGATAAGAAGAAAAGGAGAAGAAGAGATGGGTTTATTTAAGTGCAAGAAGAAATCAGTAAAATTTGAAAAAGAAGCCTTGAAAAGGGGGAAGATTGGAAAGACGTTGTCCTATATGATGGCGGTGCCAATGGAGCCTTTGGTTTTAAAAAATACGGAAGAAATGATAGAACGTTTAAAAGAAGTTGAGGGAATAAAAGTCCATCGGGTGGAGGAGAGGAATAATGAAGAAAAGGAACAATTATTATTTCTCACTTATCAAGAAGAAGAATACGTAGTTGGGTTTTATCAAGGGCATTATGAGTATCCAGGATATTATCGATGGCAGCATATTTTTTCCGAGAAAGAAAGGGAACATTTTAAAAGCCAGGGAGAAGGTGTGCTTACTTGGATGGTGTTTGGGGAAAGTAATATTGAGTCCTTTCATTTACAAATAAAGATATTAAATGCCTTTGTTCCTAATATGGCAGGAATTATTGATTTTAGCAGTGAAAAGATATTGTCAGGAAGATGGGCGAAATTAGCGAGTCAGTCATTGATTCCTCCAGCACCGTCCTATTTATATACAATACAAGCAGTCGTTGGAGGGGAAGACGAGAATGTTTGGTTACATACTCATGGATTGAATCGATGTGGTGCTATTGATTTGGAGATTCTTGGATTAACAAGGGATAATTATGAAGCCTTAAATAGCGTGATTTTAGTCCTAGCAGAAAAAATAGTGACAAGAGGGGAGTTTGATGACGAGGAAGAGCCAATTTATACTGCTCGTTTAACAAAAAAAGATGTATTAATGACTACATGGGTTGATTATAGAAGAGCTAGTGAATATTATCCAGAAGGAACATTAGGACAAGTTCATTTAAGAGAGGATGCTCATGAAGAAAATAGAGGGGTTATATTCTGTTATCCTACAGAAAAGGATTATAAAAAAAGAAACTTTGTGCCTTTAGATCGCTATGCAGAAGTATTGGAGGAAAATCCAATTGTTTATTATACAACAGAAGAGACGAACAGAATGAGTCAATTAGCAAAGGAAAGACTTCCTTACTTAGAAGTTCTATATAATAAAGGATTGGATGACGAGGAAGTATTATTAATTAAAATTGGACTAGATGTAGATGAGAAATATAGGCAAGATGTAGATGAGAAAGAACACATTTGGTTTCAATTAGAAGGAATTGATGTCGGGCGACAAGTATTTTATGGAGTATTGACACAAGAACCTTATTTTATAGAAGGACTTCATGAAGGAATGGAGAAAGAATTACCGTTTGAGAGTTTGACCGATTGGATTTTCTTTGGAAAAGATGGAGATGAAATTACACCAGATAGTGTTTATTTATTAGAAAATGAATAAAAATGAAAATATGGGCGGAAAATTCCGCCCATATTTAAGAATAAAGCTTTTTAGAAATTAGCAGATAGAGCAACCATTACCACATCCACAAGAATTTCCGCCACATCCGCAGATTAAGAGTAAAAGGATAATTAAATCAAATCCGCCACTGCAGCCACAGTTATCCTGACAACCGCTACCGAAGAAGCCACTGCCATTACCATTTCCACAGCAGCAGAGTAAAAGAATTAAGATAATCCAGTTATTTCCAAAACCTCCGTTGTTACATCCACAAGAATTTCCACCACAGTTTGTTGCTGCTAAATCACTCATTATGAAACCTCCAAATATTTTTGATTACAATATATACTATGCGGTACGGCTTGTTCGCTTTACACATTTTAAAAATTATTTTTTTAGAAAAATTAAAGTATGGAAAAATAATTGTATACATGGATTTTTTGTGGTATAATAAAAACACTAGGTCGAGCAGTAAGTGTTTGGCGGATGAAACAAGGAATATAAGCATAGCTCATGATATAATAAAAAATAAGGCATCATGAGATGTTTAAGATTACAATGAAAATAAAAACGAAATTCATAATAGTAGGATCTCAATATAGGATAAAAGAATATCTAGAATAGAAAGAAATCATAATAGGAATATTTTTTAAGGAGGATTTACATATGGTAAAACTATATCCAGAAGGAGCATACCTTTTACATGGTACAGAAATAGTAGAAGATGGAAATGAGCAAGAGGCTATTTTAAAAAATCGTCTTGGATACATTCCAGATAAAAAAGAGGCGACAAAAAATACAATTGCCTATGGAATTTTGTCTGAACATAATCAATCCGATAATATGGAGAAGTTGAATATTAAATTTGATTGTTTAACCTCTCATGATATTACATTTGTCGGTATTATTCAAACAGCCCGAGCATCAGGACTTGAGAAATTTCCAGTGCCTTATGTTTTAACCAATTGCCATAATAGTTTATGTGCAGTTGGTGGGACAATTAATGAAGATGACCATATGTTTGGACTTTCTTGTGCAAAAAAATATGGTGGCATGTATGTTCCTCCTCATCAAGCGGTCATTCATCAATTTGCTAGAGAAGTATTAGCAGGTGGAGGGAAAATGGTACTTGGCTCTGATAGCCATACTCGTTATGGAGCATTGGGAACAATGGCTGTTGGAGAAGGCGGACCAGAGATTGTAAAACAGTTATTATCTCAGACCTACGATATTAATATGCCAAAAGTAGTAGGGGTTTATTTAACGGGAGAGCCTCAAAAAGGTGTTGGTCCACAAGACGTTGCACTAGCGATTATTGGAGCAGTGTTTAAAAATGGTTATGTTAATAATAAAGTCATGGAATTTATTGGAGATGGTGTGTCAAAATTATCTGCAGATTTCCGTATTGGTATCGATGTTATGACAACAGAGACAACCTGTCTTTCCTCTATTTGGAAAACAGATGATGTAATTAAGGAATTTTATACAATCCATGGAAGACCTTCTGACTATAAAGAGTTAAATCCAAAAGAAGTGACTTACTATGATGGAATGATTTATGTAGACTTGTCTCAGATTAAACCGATGATTGCAATGCCATTCCATCCAAGCAACGTATATACCATTGAGGAGTTAAATCATAATTTAATGGATATTCTTGATGAAGTGGAGAAAAAAGCAGCCATTAGTCTTGATAATAATCAAGTAGAATTTAAATTAAAAGACAAAGTACGTAATGGAAAACTCTATGTAGAACAAGGTGTTATTGCAGGATGTGCAGGTGGTGGATATGAAAATATTTGTGATGCAGCCGATATTTTAAGAGGAAAATCCATTGGAGCAGATGAGTTTTCATTAAGTGTTTATCCAGCCAGTCAGCCAGTCTTTATGGAACTTGTAAAAAATGGAAGAATTGCGGATTTAATGGCAACAGGTGCTACTGTTCGTAGTGCTTTTTGTGGACCTTGTTTCGGAGCCGGAGATGTTCCTGCAAACCAAGGGTTAAGTATCCGCCATACAACTCGTAATTTCCCAAATCGTGAAGGTTCTAAGATTACAAATGGACAGATTGCTTCTGTTGCACTTATGGACGCACGTTCTATTGCCGCTACAGCTGCAAATCAAGGATATTTAACACCAGCAACCGATCTTGTAGATGTTACATTTACAAGACCAGCGTATTATTTCGATAAAACGATTTATGATAACCGTGTTTATAATGGAATTGGCAAAGCCGATCCATCGGTAGAAATTAAGTTTGGACCTAATATCGTAGACTGGCCAAAGATGTCTGCATTGCCAGAAAACTTAATTTTAAAAGTTGTTTCTGAAATTCATGATCCAGTAACAACGACAGATGAGCTCATCCCATCAGGAGAAACTTCTTCTTATCGTTCGAATCCATTAGGACTTGCAGAATTTACTCTTTCAAGAAAAGATCCAGAATATGTAGGACGTGCTAAGTATGTTCAAACAGCAGAAAAAGCAAGAATTGAAGGGAAAAATCCAGAAGAAGCAGTAGCAGAATTGGCGGAAATTATGAAGACAATTAAAGAAACCAACGAAACTGCTGATTTTACAAATACAGGAATTGGAAGTACGATTTATGCGGTAAAACCAGGAGATGGCTCTGCGAGAGAGCAGGCAGCTTCTTGTCAAAAGGTATTAGGTGGTTGGGCAAATATTGCACAAGAATATGCAACAAAGCGTTATCGTTCTAACTTAATTAACTGGGGAATGTTACCATTTGTTTTAAAAGAAGAATTGACATTTGGCTTAAATGATTATTTATTTGTTCCAAATATTGTACAAGCGATTCAGGACAAATTACCAGAAATATCAGCTTATGTTGTCAATAAAGGAATGAAGGAAGTGAAGTTAACCGTTGGTGAGTTAACAGATAAAGAACGTGAGATTATTTTAAAAGGTTGTCTTATTAATTATAACCGTAGAGGATAAAGAATAAAAGAGATAGCATCTTCGTGTTTTTGTAGCACGGAGGTGCCATTTTTTTATTTCATAGGAAATAATTTGTTACATTAATTTGTGAAAGTACCATTTCCTATGAAATAAAAAAGCACTACGTGCAAACGATGTGCAGGTCGCAATGGGAAAAATTTTACTTCGTAAACTGCGACCGCGCAGCAAAGGATACTTCTTTTTTTGTTACATAATTTTTACAAAGATTACAAAATCATGGATAGATGTTAAAGAGTTATAGTTTTAGAAAAGGTAAGAAAATTGGCGAAAAATAAGAAAAAATAGCTTATTAAAAAAGTGTAAATATTAAAGAAAAATAAGGACAGCTTAAAAGAAATATGGTATTATTATTTAAAAATAAACAAAAATATATTGGGAAATGGATCAAAATTAAGATGTTTTTTTGGACAAGCGTGTTAAGAAATAGATAAGAATTATATAAAATTCAGGAAGAGATTATCGTTTAAAAAGAAGTTTTAGCATAATACGTAAATAAATATTAAGAAAATATTACAAAATCATAATAAAACTGTTGACAAAGTTCGAGATATTATGTAGAATAGACAGCAGAAACGACATAAACTATGATAAAAATGATAATAATTTAATAAGAAAATAAATTTAAAGTTGAAGAAAATAAATTTAGAGATATATAGGAGATAATCATGAAACGTAGAATTATGGGACTAATTACAGGCACAGCGATTTGTTTAACTATGGGAGCATCACTTTTAAATCCTGTACAAGCACAAGCAGCAAAGAAAACAGCAGTAACAGCAGAAATCGAAATTCCAATTGAAGTGGAAGTTGATACAGAAGCTATTTTAAGAGATGATATGGTTTCTTATGCATTGCAATTTGTTGGAAACCCATATGTCTACGGTGGTACAAGCTTAACAAATGGAACAGACTGTTCTGGGTTTACAATGGGAATTTATAAGAACTTTGGAATGTCTATCAGTCGTACATCAAGAGAGCAGGCAACAAATGGTAAATCCATTAAAAGTTCTGAATTGAAAAAAGGGGATTTAGTTTTTTATGCTAGTGGCGGAAGAATTAACCATGTAGCCATGTATATCGGAAATGGAAAGATTGTTCATGCGAGCAATTCTAGAACAGGGATTATCGTAAGCAATATGAACTATAGAACTCCATATAAATATGTATCCATTATCAAGTAATTATTTGATTACATAGTGAAGAATTTTATAATAGAAAAGAAAATAAAGAGATTATAATAGAAGAAAATAAAAAGTTGAGATAAAAGGCAGTTATTTGAAATAACTGTCTTTTTTTCATTTACGCGAAGATAACGAGTTAGAACCTATCCTTTCCTCAAAGAAGAAAAGCAACGTGTTGCGAAAAAGAGCATATGATAAAGAGAAGCCATTTAAAGGAGTAGAAAATGTCTTGTTATGGTGTTAATTATGATGCATTGCATCAAATTCATATAGATTGTGCAAGAAGACAAAGATTAACGGGAAAAGATGTCTGTGTGGCGATTTTAGATACAGGAATTGGGCCACATATGGATTTTGGTTGGGAGAAAGGAAGAGTGCGCGCTTTTTACGATAGTGTAAATGGAAAAAAGTTACCTTATGATGATAATTCTCATGGAAGTCATATAGCAGGAATTATTGGCTCTTCTGGAAGAAATCCAAAAGGAGAAATTATTGGAGTTGCTCCAGAATGTAGCTATGTTATTGTAAAAGTGCTTGATAGTAGAGGAAATGGAAAGGTAGCTCATGTAATCGAAGGGCTTCGGTGGGTAAGAGAAAATAGAAAAAAATATCGAATACAAATTGTAAATATTTCGGTTGGAACACCTGCCACGAAAAAAGAAGATGAATCATCTGAATTGGTAAAAGAAGTGGAGAAAACATGGGAAAGCGGAATTGTAGTAATTGTAGCTGCTGGAAACAATGGACCAAATAGGAAATCCATTACAGTTCCTGGAATCAGCCGTAAAGTAATTACAGTCGGGGCAAGTGATGATGAATATTTTGCAAGAAAGCAGGATGGTAAGATTCATTATTCTGGAAGAGGGCCTACGGTCGCCTGTGTGAAGAAACCAGATATTGTGGCACCAGGAGCCAATATTTATTCTTGTACACCGTTTCGAACGGGATACGTGACAAAAAGTGGAACTTCTATGTCGACTCCAATTGTAACAGGAGCTGTAGCATTACTATTGCAGAAATATCCTTATCTTACAAATAACGAAGTAAAGCAATGGTTATGGGAGAGTACGGATGATTTAGGGATGCCTTGGGAAAAGCAAGGATATGGACAGTTAAATTTGAGAAAATTGTTGCAGTGACCATGATGTATGCAGGAAAATAATAATAAAATTGCAAATAGAGAATATAATTTTGCTTTTCAGCATTGACAAAAATAAAGTAATTGTATACAATTATTTTTAAATGATATTATCAAAAAAGACAGAAGAATGATTAAAAAAAGATGAGGTTATGAGAGAAGATAATGGTAGAATCGTGTTTTAATTGTTTAAAAAGCAAGAGAATAAGAGAAGGATTCTATCTTTATAAATAAAAATTGATAGTTAAAATACCAGCCTCATCTACTATAGAACGATAAAGATGTGTCTATGTGATATCCTTTTTTGGTAGCAAAGAGAAACATATTAGGAGGCATATGAAATGGAAAATAGAAAAGTACAATATAATGAGAAAACGAATTTATTAGAATTAGAAGAATATATGTATCCTTTAGTAGATTGTGAGAATCCCAATGTATTTCGCAATTTATTTCCTTATTCTGAAGTTCCAAAGATCGCATTTAATGATCGAATTGTACCACATAATATGCCAAAGGATATCTGGATTACGGATACAACATTTCGAGATGGGCAGCAATCAAGAGCCCCTTATTCCACAGAACAAATTGTACATATTTATGACGCTTTCCATCGGTTAGGTGGGGAAAAAGGAATTATTCGTCAATGTGAATTTTTCTTATACAGTAAAAAAGATAGAGATGCCGTTTATCAGTGTATGGAACGTGGTTATAAGTTTCCAGAAATCACCAGTTGGATTCGTGCTAGCAAAAAGGACTTTCAATTAGTAAAAGAAATAGGATTAAAAGAGACAGGAATTTTAGTGAGTTGCTCGGATTACCATATTTTTTATAAATTAAAAATGACACGGAAACAGGCGATGGAACATTATTTAAGTGTTGTAAGAGAGTGTTTAGAAACAGGAGTAGCTCCAAGATGTCATTTAGAAGATATTACAAGGGCAGATATTTATGGATTTGTAATTCCGTTTTGTTTAGAATTGCAAAAGCTTGGAGAAGAGTATGGGATTCCTGTAAAGATTCGAGCCTGTGATACGATGGGGTATGGTGTGAATTTCCCTGGAAGTGTAATTCCAAGATCGGTGCAAGGAATTATTTATGGATTACAAAAACATGCTGGAGTGCCTTCTCATTTATTAGAATGGCATGGACATAACGATTTTTATAAAGCAGTTACGAACTCAACAACGGCTTGGCTCTATGGTGCAAGCGCAGTAAACTGTTCTTTATTTGGAATTGGTGAGAGAACAGGAAATACGCCTCTTGAAGCTATGGTGTTTGAATATGCGCAGTTAAAAGGTAGTTTAGACGGCATGGATACAACGGTGATTACAGAATTAGCGGAGTATTTTGAGAAAGAAATCGGACATCATATTCCAGCGAATACACCATTTGTCGGAAAAAATTTTAATGTGACAAGGGCGGGAATCCATGCAGATGGTTTATTAAAAAATGAAGAGATCTACAATATTTTCGATACGGAGAAATTATTAAACCGTCCAGTGCTTGTAGCCGTATCCAACACTTCTGGATTGGCTGGAATTGCTCATTGGATCAATACTTATTTCCAACGAAAAGGAGATAGAGCATTGGATAAAAACCATATTTTAGTGGAAAAAGTAAAAGAGTGGGTCGATGCAGAATATGAAAAAGGTCGTGTAACAATGATTACCGATGAAGAATTATTAAAAATAATAGATGAATATTCAAAAGAATTTGGGATTTCCTTAGTAGAATAGAATGTTTTCCTCGTTTGCCCTTATTTGCCACTTGTTTCCTCTTATCCTAATAACATATATTTCTCTTAATATAAAAGTTCTGATTTTATATTGAGGTTGTGGAGGTAAGGGCAAAGGAAAACTAAAACTCAAAAAAAGATACGCACTTTATCAAGAAATAATTGACAAAGTGCGTATCTTTTTTTATGTTATAGGAAATTCCTCGAAAAGCGAGTCATCCTATAACATAAAAAAGCGCTACGCGCAAACGATGCGCAGGTCGCAGAGCGGAAAAAATTTACTCCGTAAACTGCGACCGCGCGGCAAAGCGTGCATTGCTAGAAGTAACTTAAATTCGCGTAGAGTGTGCAATGCACACTTTGTTCTGGAAGTTTTTTATAGGATAGTTTCGGCTAATGTTTCCCATTCTTCATAAAGGGCTTCTAGTTTCCCATCGAGAGTTTCTTTTTCTTTGTTTAATTCCAAAAGTTTTTCAATATCGGTTGCCACTTCTGGCTTTGCCATTTCCTCTTCTAACTCTTGAATTCGTTCTTCTGTTATATGAATATTTTCTTCGCATTTTTTCAATGCGTTCGCCTGTTTTCTCGCTTTTGCCTGTTCCTCTTTATTTTTCTTCCAGTCTTGCTTTGAAGAGGAATTGGAAGACGAGGAAGCGTCTTGGTTGTTTTCTTCTGAAAGAGTAGTGAGGCGAGCCATTCGTTTTGCCCTTTCATTTAAATAGTAGTCGTAATTACCAGCATAGTTGATAATTTCTTTGTTTTCTAATTCAATAACACGAGTAGCTGTCTTATTGACAAAATAACGATCATGAGATACATAAAGAACGGTTCCGGTATAATCGTTTAAAGCGCTTTCTAAGATTTCTTTGGAATTGATGTCTAAGTGGTTTGTAGGCTCATCGAGAATTAAGAAATTGGCAGAAGAAAGCATCAGTTTTGCTAAAGAAACACGTCCTCGTTCTCCACCACTTAAATCTCCAATTCGTTTAAATACATCATCTCCTGTAAATAAAAATGCGGCTAAAACATTGCGGATTCTTGTCTGTGTTAAGTTTGGATAAGTGTCAGAAATTTCATCAAAAATTGTCTTACTCGTATTCAACACCTGATGTTCCTGATCATAGTATCCGATTTGGACTTTTGCACCTAGAACAATTTTTCCTGCATCTTGTCTGACTAATTTATTTAATATTTTTAAAATTGTTGTTTTTCCTGTACCGTTATTTCCAAGGAGAGCAACTTTTTCGCCGCGGAAAACAGAAAAATTTAAGTCAGAAAATAGGTTGTGATCGCCAAAAGATTTGGCAAGTCCAGTGACCGTTAAAACATCATTTCCGCTAATAACCGAAGGCTCTAATTGAATACGCATATCCGCATTAATTTCTTCTGGCCGTTCTAAGACTTCCATTTTATTTAAAAGTTTTTCGCGGCTTTCGGCACGTTTAATGGACTTTTCACGATTAAAAGAACGGAGTTTTGCAATGACTTCTTCTTGGTGTTTAATTTCTTTTTGTTGATTTAAATAATGTTTTAGTTGGCTTTCACGAATCGCAGTTCGTTTTTTTGCAAACTTGGAATAGTTACCAAGATACATCTGACTGCGTCCGCCATAAAGTTCAATAACTTTAGTAACGACTTTATCAAGAAAATAGCGGTCATGGGATACGATTAAAACAGCCCCGGGATAGTTCATAAGAAATGTTTCAAGCCAAGCGATAGAATCCATATCTAAGTGGTTCGTAGGCTCATCGAGCAAGATAATATCCGGTTTTGATAGGAGAAGGCGTCCAAGAGCTACGCGAGTTTTTTGTCCACCGGATAATGATTCAATTGGTTTGAAAAAATCATCTTCTGAAAAACCAAGCCCCTTTAAAACACCAGTAATTTCACTTTTATAGGCATAGCCATTTGCCTGTTCAAATTCATGAGTAAGGCGTGTATAGGTTTCTAACATAGCGTTTAGCTCTTCTTCTGAAGAGGTATGTTTCATATCTTGTTCTAGCTGGCGAATCTTCTTATCGGTTTCAATAATATCCTTTTTGACTTCTAACATTTCATCAAAAATAGTATTTTTAGAAGAGCGTTCTGGTTGCTGAGAAAGGTAACCTACCGTACGATTTTTCGCAAAGGTAACTTGTCCGTCATCTGCAGACATTTCGCCCATAATAATTTTTAATAAAGTGGATTTTCCAGCACCATTGATTCCAACAATAGCAGCTTTTTCACGATCTTCTATATGAAATGATACTTGTTTTAAAATTTCTTCTGTTCCAAAGGATTTGGAAACATTTTGACATGCTAATACCATAATAAAAATCCTTTCTATGTTAAATGGTTCAATATTGTGTTCATTATAGCATACCACTCTAAAATAAGTAAACAAAGTTTGACAGAAAATATACAATTAGTATATAATATAAGAAAGTCGGGGTTACGATAATAGGTAAGACCATCAGGAGGTACAAAACATATGAATGCAAAAGAAATTTCACCTGCGGTTATTAAGAGATTACCGCGGTATTATCGATATTTAGGAGAATTATTAGAAAATGAGGTCGTTCGTATCTCATCGAAAGAATTAAGTGAGAGAATGAAAGTAACTGCCTCACAAATTCGTCAAGATTTAAACAATTTTGGAGGGTTTGGACAACAAGGATATGGATACAATGTACAATATTTATATACCGAAATCGGAAAAATTTTAGGGGTCAATCAGACAAATAATATTATTATTATTGGTGCTGGTAATTTAGGACAAGCTCTTGCTAATTATCAAGATTTTGAAAAACGTGGTTTTTCTATTAAAGCAATTTTTGATGTGAATCCAAGATTAATCGGATTAACGGTTCGCGGTGTAGAAATTATGGATATTGAAAAAATTGGTGAGTTTGTTAAAAATAATGATGTGCGAATTGCAGCGTTAACATTGCCAAAACAAAAGGCACAAAAAGCAGCACAGGAGTTAGTGAATCTTGGAATTAAAGCTTTTTGGAATTTTGCTTCTGTCGATTTACATTTGCCAGAGGATATTGTAGTAGAAAACGTACATTTATCAGAAAGTCTTATGACGCTTTCTTATCGAATTAATAGTATGAATCAATAGGAGTCGACATGATTGTTGGAATCGGAACTGATATGATTGAAGTGGCGCGAATAAAAAAAGCGTGTTTAAAAGAGCGATTTATAGAACGGATTTATACAGAAAGAGAAAGACAGTTTTGCAAGCAGTATCCAGAAAAAGCGGCAGGCAATTTTGCTGTAAAAGAAGCCGTGGTAAAAGTATTTCAAACAGGATTTTCTGGAATTGAGCCAAAGGAGATTGAGGTACTTAGACGACAAAATGGAAGCCCCTATATCAATCTCTATGGAAAAGCAAAAGCAAAACAAGAAGAACTTAGAATTCGACAATGGCATATTTCGATTACAAATGTAAAGGAGTATGCAATGGCGTTTGTAATAGGGGAAGGTGAAGAAAGATGAAATATGCAATAAGCGGTGCTAAGATGCAAAAAGTGGATCAGCAATTCATCAAACATATTGGAATACCGAGTTTAGTATTGATGGAAAGGGCCGCCTTGGGAGTGACAAGGCGGCTTTTTGAGCATTATTGTTTAAAACGATGCTTAATCGTTGTTGGCAGTGGAAATAATGGCGCAGATGGCCTTGCCATTGCACGACAGTTGATGGAACAAGGAATTGTTCCAGAGATCTATTGCTGTGGTACGTTAGAAAAAGCCACTGAGGAATTTAAAGTGCAATATGGAATATTAAAAAACTTAGGGGCAAATTTTATAGAACAGCTGGAAAAAAAGCCGTATACTGTTGTTGTTGATGCGATTTTCGGTGTTGGATTAAAAAGAGAAGTTACAGGACATTATAAAGAAGTCATTTGTTTTTTAAATGGGCTTTCTTGTCCTAAAGTTTCTGTAGATTTACCTTCGGGAGTGGAGGCAACGACGGGAAACATATTTGGATGTGCAATAAAAGCACATCGGACGATAACATTTGGGTTTTATAAACAAGGACTTTTCTTTTATCCAGCAGCAGAATATGCAGGGATTGTAGAACTAGAAGAAGCAGGATTTCATGCTTCTTGCTTGTCCTCTGTAGAAGAAGAGGCTTATGTATATGAAAGAGAAGATGTAGAACGGTTATTGCCAATTAGAAAGCCTTGGGGCAATAAAGGGACTTATGGAAAGCTCCTTATCGTTGCAGGCGGTGATACGATGGCAGGTGCTGCTTACTTATCGGCATATGCTGCTTATCAGGCAGGATGTGGTATGGTAAAAGTCTGTACGGGAGAACGAAATAGACAGATTTTATTAACAAAGTTACCCGAACTCTTATTGAGTTCTTTTGAGACAAAAGAAGAGGCCATTGCTCGTGTAAGAGAAGGACTTAGTTGGGCTGATGTTGTTGTTTTTGGTTCTGGTATGGGCAGGAATGAAATAACTCTTTCTCTATTGCGACTGCTGTTAGAAGAAAGCAAATGTCCCCTTGTTTTCGATGCAGATGGTATTACAATGTTAGAAAATGAAAAGTGGCGGTTAAAAGAGGCAAAATGTGATATTATTATAACACCACATTTAAAAGAGTTTTCCGTTCTTTCTTCTATTCCCATGGATAAAATAAAAGAAAATCTTGTGAAAACAGCCAGAGATTTTTGTGAAGAATACCCGATTATTTGTGCCTTAAAAGATGCGAGAACGGTTGTAACAAAACAAGCGGAAAGTGCATATATTAATAGAAGCGGAAATAGCGGAATGGCAACAGCGGGTTCAGGAGATGTATTAGGTGGCATCATTGGAAGTTTGTTGGCACAAGGAATGGAACCAATGAAGGCAGCTACGTTAGGTGTATATATTCATGGGCTTGCAGGGGATGTGGCAAAAGAGCGACTGGGAGAGTATAGTATGACAGCAGGAAACATTGCAGAACATCTGCATGATGTTTTAGGAGGAAAATAAGAGATGAACCATTACATGAGAGTATATGCTGAAATTAATTTAGATGCGATTAAACATAATATTGCAGAAATTCGAAAAAAAGTTGGTGATACAACTAAAATTATGTTGGTGATTAAAGCCGATGGATATGGTCATGGCTCTGTGGCAGTAGCACAGGCGATGCAAGAACAAGTGGAAGCCTTTTGTGTTGCAACCATCGAAGAAGGAATTTTGCTTAGAAAACGAGGAATTACAAAAAGTATTTTAATTTTAGGTTATACAGCAAAAGAGCAATATCCACAGCTGATGCAATATAATCTATCACAAACAATATTTGAATATGAGATGGCTGAGGCGATTTCAAGAATTGCTGTAGCTATGAACAAAGAGGCTTTAATTCATATTGCGGTAGAAACAGGAATGAATCGGATTGGATTTTATGATGATGAACAAAGTGTTGCCATTATAAAAGAGATTCAAAAACTTCCAATGGTACAGATGGAAGGAATTTTCACCCATTTTGCTTGTGCGGATGAAAAAGATAAGACTTCAGCCTGTCATCAAATGAAACGCTATGAAGCCTTTGTATCTCGTTTAGAGGAAGAAGGGATTTTCATTCCAATTAAACATGTGGCAAATAGTGCAGCTATTATCGATTTGGATATGGCAAAAATGAATATGGTGCGTTCTGGTATTATTACATATGGACTTTACCCTTCAGATGAAGTGAAAAAAGAAGTATTAAAATTAAAGCCTGCTATGGAATTAAAAAGTCATGTTGTGTATGTAAAAACGGTAGGAGCAGGAGAAGGGGTTAGTTATGGTTCTACCTATGTAACAGAAAAAGAAACGAAAATTGCTACCATTTCTATTGGATATGCCGATGGATATCCAAGAGCGTTATCATCAAAAGGGAGAGTTTTAATCCGTGGTCAATATGCACCAATTATTGGGAGAGTTTGTATGGATCAGATGATGGTGGATGTTACACAGATCGATGGTGTGCAAGGAGGAGATATTGTAACTTTAGTTGGAAAAGATGGAGAAAATGCTATTACAGCGGAAGAAATTGCAAGCTATATGAATACAATTAATTATGAGTTTATTTGTGGGCTAGGAAGAAGGGTTCCAAGAGTCTATTTAGAAGATGGAGAAGTGATAAAAGTCGCCGATTATTTAACAGATTAAAAAAAGAAGTATACTCCAGAATATATGGGCAATAATAGAGAAAATGGCAAATAGAAAAATATATGATGGAGTGTGATAAAATTGATTATAAAAAGAGGCGATATTTATTATGCAGATTTAAGACCAGTAGTAGGTTCCGAACAAGGTGGAGTAAGACCCGTTTTGATTATTCAAAACGATGCAGGAAATAAACATAGTCCCACGGTAATCTGTGCTGCAATTACAAGCAAAATGAATAAGGCAAAACTGCCAACTCATGTGGAACTAGATAGTAAAAAATATCAAATTATGAAAGATTCGGTTATTTTATTAGAGCAAATTCGAACGATCGATAAGACACGTTTAAAAGAAAAGATATGTCATCTAGATCATGAAATATTAGTTCAAGTAGATAAGGCGTTGAAAGTTAGTTTAGAACTTCTTACATAGGGAACAGATATTGACTAATTTTGGTAAGGGTGATATGATCTGCTACAATAAGGTAAAAAGGAGAAAGAGATATGGAAGATGCGGGAAATTCGTTCAGAGATCTATTTTCAAAAGTATTTCGTAAGAAAAATATAGAAGAAGAAAATGAATTTGAAGAAGAATTGATTGATATGATTCAAGAAGGCCATGAACAAGGAGCCATTCAATCAGACGAAGCAGAGATGATTTCTAATATTTTTGAGTTTGGGGATAAAGAAGCTAGAGATGTAATGACCATTCGTAAAAAGATCAAAGCGATTGAAAATAAAACTCCTTTAAAAGAGGCAATTGATTTTATGCTTCAAGAAGGATATTCTAGATATCCCCTTTATGAAGAGGATATTGATAACATTATTGGAGTTCTTCATTTGAAAGATGCAATGAAAGCCTATATGGCAGAAGTGAAAATTCAGGAATTGAAAGAGATAGCGAGAGAACCCTATTTTGTTCATGAAACACAAAATATTAACCATTTGTTTAAAGAAATGCAGACGCAAAAAATACATATGGCAATTGTTCTAGACGAGTATGGACAGACAGAAGGGATTATCGCTATGGAAGACATTCTAGAAGTTATCGTAGGGAACATTTGGGATGAGTATGACGAAGAAGAACAAGAGATTACGAAAATTGGGGAAAATAGTTATCGGGTTGTTGGTTGGGTTCGACTAGATGAATTAGAAGATTTGTTGGATATTGAGTTTCCAGAGGGAGATATTGAAACATTGAATGGATTTTTACTATATAAATTAGGACATCTCCCAGCGGAAAATGAGAAAATAGAGATTGAATATGAAGGCTATGTCTTCTGTCCAGAAATGATGGATAATAAGATGATCAAACAAGTAAAGGTTACGAAAAAGCTTGATTCATAGAATAAATAGTGGTATCATTTAAAAGCATGTCTATTAAAAATTTGGACAGTGCGTTTCTATTATCCTATTTGATAATATGAGATAGAAAGATAGATAAAATTGTTATGACAGCTTGGCTGCCGAAATAGAAAGAAAAGGAGATTATATTATGTCAGGACATTCTAAGTTTGCGAATATTAAGCATAAAAAAGAAAAAGCGGATGCAGCAAAAGGTAAGATTTTTACAAAAATTGGTAGAGAAATTGCCGTTGCAGTAAAAGAAGGCGGTCCAGATCCTGCAAATAATAAG
Organism: Candidatus Scybalomonas excrementigallinarum; assembly: GCA_018710905.1. Taxonomy (GTDB): domain Bacteria; phylum Bacillota; class Clostridia; order Lachnospirales; family Lachnospiraceae; genus Scybalomonas; species Scybalomonas excrementigallinarum. Next base: position 17,736 of record DVIZ01000109.1, read on the forward strand.
AAATTAAGTGATATTATTGCGAAAGCAAAATCAAATAATATGCCAAATGATACAATCGAAAGAAGTATTAAAAAGGCAGCAGGTGATACAAACTCTGCAAATTATGAGTCTGTTACATATGAAGGATATGGCCCAAGTGGAATTGCCATTATCGTTGAAAGTTTAACAGATAACAAAAATAGAACGGCTGCAAATGTAAGAAATGCATTTACAAAAGGGTCAGGAAATGTTGGAACTCCAGGTTGTGTTTCTTATATGTTTGATAAAAAAGGACAAATTATCATCGATAAAGAAGAATTTGAAATGGATGCTGATGAATTGATGATGTTAGCATTAGATGCTGGTGCAGAAGATTTTTCTGAAGAAGAAGATTGCTTTGAAATCTACACAGATCCAGATTCTTTTAGTGAAGTAAGAGAAGCGTTAGAAGGACAAAATATTCCAATGGCATCTGCGGAAGTAACAATGATTCCACAAAATTATGTGACATTATCCGATGAAGGGGATATTAAAAATTTACAAAAAACATTGGATCTTTTAGAAGAAGATGACGATGTTCAAAATGTATACCATAACTGGGATGAATAAGTAATTTCATGATAAAAAGCACGCTATGCGTGCTTTTTATCGTTTTTATCAGTGTTCTTTTAAAAGGATTATAAAAAAAGATTGAAATAATTGTGAAATTATATGAAATTCCCTTTTAATTTTTGAAACATTCGGTATAATAGTAGATAAAACAAAAAGGAGGAATTACAATGCCATATTATGGATTTTATTTTGATCCAACGTATATTTTAGTAGTTATTGGTGCCGTTATTTGTTTGATCGCTTCAGCCAAAGTCAATAGTACATTTAATAAGTACAATAAAGTGAGAAGTATGACAGGAATGACAGGGGCACAAGTGGCAGAACGAATTTTACAGGCGCAAGGGCTTTATGGAGTGCGAGTGGAACATATTGGTGGGAACTTAACGGATCACTATGATCCAAGAACAAAAGTGGTAAGACTTTCCGATGCTGTATATAATTCTTCTTCTGTAGCTGCTATTGGAGTGGCAGCTCATGAGTGTGGGCATGCTATTCAAGATCAGAAAGAATATGCACCACTTCGCATTCGAAGTGCCATCGTTCCAGCTGCAAATTTTGGTTCAAAGGTCTGCTGGTTATTTATTATTGGTGGTCTGTTATTAGGAGCCAACCAAGTTTTAATTAATATTGGGATTTTGCTTTTTTCTTTGGCGGTTTTATTCCAACTAGTGACGCTCCCTGTGGAGTTTAATGCATCCAACAGAGCCATTGCAATTTTAGATCAGTCAGGAATTTTATCTCAGGAAGAAGTAAAAGGAACAAAAAAAGTGTTGAGTGCAGCAGCGATGACTTATGTAGCCAGTGCAGCAGCAGCAATTTTATCTTTATTACGTCTATTGATTTTATTTGGAAATCGAGATCGAGATTAAACGAGTCGTTGTTTTCACGTAAAAAAAGCACGTTCAAATTATGAGGAGTTGAACGTGCTTTCTATATAATAGAGAGAATATTATGAAAAAACTATCTATATTATAACGGATAGTTGTGACTCTAGTATGTATAATATGAGAACAAAATGTGAACAAAAAGGAAAGAAAAAAATGAAATTAGCAGTAATTTGTGTAGGGAAAATAAAAGAAGATTATTTACAAAAAGGAATTGAGGATTGTATAAAAGTATTAAGAAAAAATCATAGTATTGAAGTCATTGAATTACCAGATGAAAAGACGCCAGATGGAGCAAGTGAAAAAGAAGAAGAGAAGATAAAGGCCATAGAAGGTGAAAAGATTTTATCTAAAATAAAAGAAGATGACTATGTGATAGCCCTTTGTATCGAAGGTACGTTAGCAACCGACGAAGAATGGAAAAAACGTGTAAAAAGAGCGGGAGAGAAACGTTGTGTTTTTGTGATTGGAGGATCGTTAGGACTTTATTCCAACGTTGTAAAACGTGCCAATGATAAAATGAGTTTTTCAAGAATGACATTTCCTCACCAATTAATGCGTTATATGCTGTTAGAGGAAATGTCACAGTTATTATAAACGAATTAGAAACGTTTTTTGATTAATCCGTGCTTATTGCAGTACATATATAAAATACCATGTCCACGAAGAAAAAGTCGACATTCCGCATTTTGTTCCGGGTATAGTTTGATTAGCTCGATTTTGCTTGAGGTAACACAGGCGATAAAAGAGATATAATGCTGTTTGCTCATTTCATGCTCAATGGAAATATAACTATCGGTTTCCATTGGCTCAATAAAAAAAGTATGTTGGTCGTCTTCAGGCTCTGCTTCAAGAGGGGGAAGTGCAATGCCACAGCAACTGATCATACTTTCTCCCATAGAATGGATAATGTTACCACAGACAGGACAAACATAGAAAACAGAGCGGAGCATATTTCCGCTACGATTTTTATTTGTAATGAAATCGCCTGTTAGCAGTTCGGCGATGGATACATCGAGACAACTAGCTAATTGTTCTAAAATTCCAATATCAGGATATCCTTTCTTCGTTTCCCATTTTGAGATCGTTTTATCGCTTACCATAAGAATGTTTGCTAAGTCTTTTTGGGTTAATCCCTTTTTTTCTCTTAGAGTGCGAATGGTTTCTCCAGTAATATAATGATTCATCGTACAGTTTCCTTTCTTTTACCATATAAGAATAATATTTTATTATTTTTAAGATTTTCAATAAGTTCTATCATAATGGACAAAACGATATTTGACAATCTACGTTTCGTAGAGAAAAAAGATAGTAGAATTATTTGGAAATATTCGGTACAATAAAAGAAAAATGAGGAAAATTAGGAGGAAACCGTATGAGAAAATACAGTTTTATTGTTTTATTAAGCGTTTGTTTGTTAGCAGTTACTAGTTGTGGAGAGAGAAAAAATAAAGATGTTCCAGTAAAAAGTGTCACTATGGATACCTCGATGGAGAAACAAAAAGAAAAAGAAGAAATCGAAGAACAAGAAATAAAAAAAGAAACAGAAAGTATAAAGAAAAGTGAAATGAGCAGTGAAAAGGATACAAAAGAAGAACAAAGTACAAAGAAGATGGAGAAAAAAGAAAAAGTTCAAAAAAAGGCTTATTTAAAGGAAGAAATTTCTTTTGATCCAAAAGCGCCATACGGAGAATATTCAGAAATCCATAGTGGAAAAGCTGTTTTATATAAAAACCAAAGGAGTGACAAAAAGGCATATACCATTTGTATTAATGCGGGGCACGGTACAAATGGTGGAGAAAGAAAACAAACATTATGTCATCCAGATGGGTCTCCAAAAGTAACGAGTGGTTTTACTGCAAAAGGTGCTATAAAAGCAACCGCGATTGCTTCAGGAATGACTTTCTTAGATGGAACGAGTGAAAGTCAAGTTACATTACAAGCTGCAAAAATTTTACGGGATCGTCTATTAAAAGAGGGATACGATGTGTTAATGATTCGAGAAACAGAAGATGTACAGCTTGATAATATTGCTAGAACAGTGCTTGCGAATCAATATGCAGATTGTCATATTTCTCTCCACTGGGATTCTACGCAAACAGATAAAGGGGCATTTTATATTTCGGTACCAGAAGGAGATTATCGACAGATGGAGCCTGTGAAGTCTTATTGGGAAATGCATGAAAAACTTGGAAAATCATTAATAGATGGGTTAAGAGAAAGTGGAGTAAAGATATTACCTAATGAACAGATACCAATTGATCTAACACAGACGTCCTATTCAACGATACCAAGTGTGGATATGGAGTTAGGAGATAAGGCATCTGATTATTCTAAGGAATCTTTAGAAAAAATTGCAGAAGGATTGGTAAAGGGCATTAGACACTATTTGCATATGTGCATATAATAGAGAGAGGACGTTTTTAATCTTATAGAAAATTCATTTCCTATAGTGTTAAAAAGCATTGTGTACCGATGATACGCAATGCATACCTCGTTCTCAAAAAAATGGAAGTAATCTATTATGGGGATAAATAATGCAAATAAAACAATTAGTCTCGATCAAATTGATTGTGATGGCACGTTAAAAGTAACATTAGCCCTTTCAGCTTCACCAGATATTTCGAGTAATCCGACGGATATTGTATTGATTTTAGATCGTTCTGGTAGCATGTCTGGAACTCCACTTACCAATTTAAAGACTGGTGCCAAAAAATTTGTTGATATTATTGAGGAAGCAACCGATGGTGTTTTGGATGGAGAAATTGGTTCAGGAAGTAAAATTGGTATTGTAAGTTTTGCGGAAACAGCAACGAAAAATACTCAGCTTATCACTTCCGTATCCGATTTAAAGACTGCTATTGATTCTCTTTCAGCAGGAGGGTCTACCAATCATGCAGATGCTTTTACAAAAGCGATAGAACTTTTTGATCCTACGTCAACCAATCAAAAAGTTATGGTCATGTTTACCGATGGAAAAACGACAGCTGGTCCGCCGCCAGCATCGATTGCAGCAGCAGCTAGAGCTTCGGGAATTATCATTTACTGTATCGGATTAATTGGGACGGATGGAATTGATGTATCTGTCTTAAACGACTGGGCAACCGATCCCGATGATTCTCATGTGGCTGTGACTCCAAAAGATGACGAATTAGAAGACTTGTTTGAAAATCTTGCAAATAATATTTCAAAAGCAGGAGCGACGGACATTGTGATTGATGAGATTATTCATTCTGATTTTATCATTCTCAATGTACAAAACCCAAATAAAGGTGCTGTGAACATGATCAATGCCACAACATTACAATGGAAGATAGAGAAACTTGGTGTGACAGCCAATGAAGGAGCTTCTTTGGAATTTACAATTAAACATGTAAAGACGAGTCCAGGGGTAAAAGAAGTGAATAAATCCATTCATTATAAAGATAAAGAAGGAAATGTTGTTACATTCCCATCGCCAAAGGTTAATGTAACGTGTGGAATCGTAACGTATCCAGAAGAATGTCCTACTCCAGTAAAAGTATCCATTGAAGGGTGTCAAGACTCTTTGATTTATGATGTTGGAGATGTTTATTTAGAGTCTTTAGGACGTATTTTACAGTTAAATATTAATTTAAAAAATATATGTCCAGGAAAGCGAATTGCTATGGCAGTGATATTAAATGAAGTGGATAAACATGGAATCGAATGCCAAAGAGGTATCAAGATTATGACAATTCCTGCCCATAATGCGCCTACTTGTCGTGACGTTTTAGTGAAATGTATTAAGTTTGTTCTTCCAGAAGACTTAGATATTGGATGTTCTTGTTCTTCCTCACCAAGCCTTTGCAACAAACGAAATTTTAAAGTAAGAGTCATTGCGCATCCAATTGATAGTGATTTTCAATGCTGTAATATTGTAGTTTAAACTTATTTTGTGTTTGATAAAGGTGTTGCCTAACTAAATTTTTTAGCTAGGCAACACCTTCTTTTATGTAAAGTGTGATTCTCATCGTTTCTCTACATATTTTTCCATTTCGAAACATAGAGTATTATGGCAGAAATGAAAGAAAAGGAGCATGGATATGAGTAGTGAGAGAAATTGGAATGGTGAATATGAGGATAGTGCAAAGGAAGAACCCCAAAAGTTTATCTTTGCAGATTCAAGCCCTTATCCAGATGTGCGGGTACAGGAAAAGAATCATTTATATGGGAGAATAATGTTAGATAATATGGGTGGATCTAATTCAGAAATGTCCGCTATCAGCCTATATATTTATAATAATCTACTTCTTGAAAATCATGTGGAGTTATCTAAAATTTTTCGTAAAATTAGTATTGTAGAAATGCATCATCTTGAGACTTTTGGAAAAATTGCTCGATTACTTGGGGAAAATCCAAGACTTTGGACACAACGAGGAAATCGAATGGTGTACTGGTCTCCAGCCTATAATCAATATCCAATGGAAATGGAGTCACTTTTAAAAAATGCTTTAATTGGGGAGGAAAAGGCAGTTCAAAAGTACGAAGAGCAATGTAACGTTATAAAAGATGCTAACATTGTAGCCTGTTTAAAAAGAATTATAAAAGATGAAGAGCTTCATATTGAAATTTTTAAAGAATTATGTAGAAACTATTGTTGATAACAGTTGACAAATGAAAAACTAGTTTGGTATTGAATAAAAGTAAGGTTATGATAAAATAGAATCAAACAATGGATGAAGGTTTCAGGAGGGATACGCATGATTACAATTTTAAATCGAAAAGAATTATGCACTACATATGATTTACAAAAACAAGCACAAGTTCGAGATATTTTAGGACAAAATAATATCGATTATATCGTGAAAACAGTAAATCGAAAAAGTTCATCGCCATTAGAAGCAGGAACTCGAGTTCGTACAGGAACTTTAGGTGAGGATTTTGCTTTAGAGAATGAATATGTTATTTATGTAAAAAAAGAAGACTATGATCTTGCTTATAGTCTAATATAAAAGAAGTTCTTTTCTCCCTTATCTATTCATTCGATACAGTTTGATAGGTAAGGGAAAAGTGCAACGTTAAAAAACGATAGGCATTGAAAAAGGATGGCGATTTTATGAAGTTTTTTAGAAAACAAATAGGAGTTATCATTTATTTTCTTATATGGGTATTGCTCATTGCGATGTTTTGGATCAATAGGGGAGATAGTAGCAATGCAATGGGGTTTGGATTGCTGGCATTTTGGATTGTTTTGCCATTGAGTTCTTTCGTAATTGCCTTTTTATACGGTAAAAGAGAAGGGTATAAAAAGTGGGGGATTATTCTAGTATTTGGAATTATGGCAATCCTTTGTCAATCATTAACGTTTGATTTAGCAAATACGTTGTCGAGTGGTAAGATCCATATTCCAGAATGGAAGCTTGTATTTTGGGGAGCGATACCAGCATTTGTAGGCATGGGACTTGGTTATATGCTAAAAAAGAGGAAGAAATAGTTATAGTATCAGATAAGAAAAGACAGTGGCAAAGGAGCTTTTGTAAAAGAAAGGTGGTTTTATAGTATGAAGCGAGTAAAGATTACCATATTAAAAACAATGTTAAATAAAGAGCTAGCAGAAGAGTATGGGGTAGAAGGTTTGACGGTCTGTCCTATGATGAAAGAAGGACAAGTATTCTATGCTGATTATGCGAAGCCAGATAATTTTTGTGATGAAGCATGGAAAGCGATTTACCAATATGTGTTTGCTTTAGCACACGGTGCAGGTAAGGAACTATTTTACTATGGCGATTGGATTCGAAAACCGAGGGTAGCAATTTGTAGCTGCAATGACGGATTGCGGCCTGTGATTATGAAGTTAGAAGCAACAGAAGAAGAGGCAGAACTTAATTATACGCCAGTAAATGAAGTTTAAGTTTATGAGAAGACAATAGCACAAGTAAAGAATTTCTTATCGCTTTTTGCTCGATAGTGTTACTAGTGTTTGTCTTCTTTTTTTGCGCAAAGATAACGAGCCATGGGAGACGTTTATGTTTACATAGAGAGTATGTCTGCGAGTGTGAGAAGTTTGAAAAGCGAGATTTTCATCGTTCTTTTGACTAGAAAGATCTAAAATGACATAAATAGCTTAAAAAGGGAATGCGAAAAAATATACTTTCCTGTATAATGAACAATGAATGAAAGTTTCAATTACAATTTAAGTGCGAAAAGCCCATTCCTTTAGGGGGGATGAAAGCACTATTTATTTCAATTTTTTGTGTATGTTTGTCTTTGTTTTGTACATATTATATGCTATACTTATAGTATGAAAAATAATTATAGACATACAAACACAACAGTATCTTTGATAAATTATCATTTTGTATTTTGCCCTCGATACAGAAGAAAGATTTTTCTGATACCTAAAGTAGAACAACGATTTAAAGAACTGGTTAAATTAAAATGTAAGGAGTTAGAAATAGAAATTATCGCTATTGAATGC